>JALYWZ010000290.1 GCA_030852505.1 Myxococcota bacterium
CGCGGGTGATCAATCGATGGTTTCACGGGGCGGAAGTCGAGAACGGCCTCGATCGACTCGATCGGCTGCTGGACGCGAACGTCGTGATCATCGACCCTCTGAAGACCGAAGCCGAACTCGAGCAGGCGATGGCGGGAGCGAGGACGCAGAGGGAAAAACGACTCGCCTGGGATGCCTATCACGAGCGCAAACGGCGAGAAGACGTTCCTCTGGTTGAAGACTTCCCGCTGGCGCCTGAAGAGGAGACGCCCGAGTTCTCCCACCTGACGACGACCTTACAGTGGCGAGCGGTTCGAGCCTGGGAGCATTGGCGCGGCAACAAGGACCTTACGCTCGCAGACATCATTCATCGGACGGTGGAGCAGGGGATCGCTGCCGGGACAATCTCGGACATCCCGTGGCCGGCCGGATGGGAGGGCGCGTAAATGCGATCCGTCGAGCGAACTGCCAAGGGGGTTTTTTACGCCTTCAAGATCGGTCCCGTGCCGACCGACGAGCAACCGTTCGATCTATATGTCGGGATGCGTGAGGGGTGGATGGCGCCTCCGGTGTCCGGCGTCACCGCCTCGCAGGCCCTGCGGGAACTTGCGAAGCACGGCGAAGGCCACGAGCTTCGCTGCGAGTCGCGTCTGGCGAGGGCCGGCAAGCGGAACGGGTTCGAGCCGGCCCCAGCGCCAGAATGGGCTGCTACCGTTCGGTGTGGCCTTTCCGTGTGCATGGCCCTCGGCCCTTCACTGGGATCGGACTGCATGTTGCCTGCCTGCGAGCTGGCACGGGCTTCAGCGAAGTTCCTAGCGGCTGCACCCTGGCAGTACTGGCACGCCGATCTTCCGATGAAGTTCGAGGTTTCCGGCTTGGTCCAGAGAACGTTCGAGGGCTGCATCATGGGGAGCGGTGGGAGCGAGTACGGCATCGCGCTCTACGAGGAGCAGGGCGCGATGGAGAAGCTCGTGAGGCTCCACAAGAGCGGTCAGCAGAAGAAAGCGGCCCAGATGAAATGCGTGGTCGTCACGTTCGATCCAGCGCCCGACTTCGCGCGAGATGTTCTCGTGGACGCGATCGGGGTGCCGGTCCTACCTGTCCCCGCACGAGTCGAACGCGGAAGAATGGGCCCGCCGGTGGCTGCCGATATCCTCACGCTCGCGGCGGCGCTGGCTGCCGCGTCAGGCCTGACGCCGTCGACTCTTGTCAGCATTGGCGGTATCAGCGACGGGCGCGGAAGCGTGACCGCGAAGGTCACGGCGCCCAGACCCTGAACGCGCCCCACCTCGGCGACCGCTTCGGAAGGGGCGCTCGCTTGCCTCGCAGGCCGCATGGAAGTGGCCATCCGGCAGCTCACCCGAATCGTCGGAGTATCGTCGGCAACCGCCGCCAACGAGCCCCAACTGGCGCATCCGCCATCAAGAAATCCCGCCATTCACAGCGGTTCGCGCTCGTTCGCGCCGAACGCTCCGGATTTATGTTCCGGTACCGAAAGGTGTGGGGGTTCAAGTCCCTCCTCGTGCACTCCCTCCGGTCGTGCCTCGCCGGGACTTGCACCTTCGCTTCGGCCTCCGGCCTCAGCTTTCGGTTCAAGTCCCTCCTCGTGCACAACATTGATTCTGTTCGGGAACGGCACGACGTTCGACGAACCGCCATTTCGGGCTTGGCCCACCCTCTGGCCCACCCCCTTGAGTTCTGGGATCGCATCGACCAGCGGGACCACCTCGCCGAGTTCGAGCTCGACGAGCGATCGGGCACCTTCGCGATAGCGGAGGAGCGCTGTGAATCGCACTTCCGTCGCGGCCCCGAACCACGTCCCCACGTCGAGCCGTTGCTCTGGCCCGAGCAGCCGGAGGCCGTCGATCGGCAGCTGCGCGAGCTTTCGCGCGAATTGGTGGGGCGCGAGGTCGCTTTGCCTCGGCCCGCACACTGCCTGCGCGCTGCCCTCGTGCCTCCCCGTTGGGAACGCGGGACGATCGACCGTCTTTAGCGGGAGCGCGCCGCACGCAGGAGCTCGAGCGCTCCGGCCAGGGTCAGGGTCTCCAGGTGGTCGGGTTTTGCGGCGGAGTAGCGGGTGGCCATCGACCACGAACCGAACTCGCGCGCGTCGATCTCGCGCTCGTCGATGATACGTAAGTCCGAGTGCCGCGGATCGCGTCGGATGCGGCTGAGCGTCACCTGCACCGCTGAAGGGGGGCCCTCCAACACCTGCAGGAAATGGGAGGGCGTGTAGAGCAGGAGACCCGTCAGCCCTGCCTGTTCGTTTCGTACGCTGGCAGCGTCGGCGATCGCCTCAGCGTCGGCAAAGCGCACCGCACGCGCAACACGGCTCGAATAAATGACACGTCGCAAGGCCACCCTCGGATCGAAAACGACTTCTTTGGGCCCGTCAAGCGTGGGTGAGGTTGCGCTCGTCGTGTCGATCCTCACGGAGTGGACGCCGCGACTCCCGGTGGGACGATGATGGCCCATGGAACTGACGAACCAAGTCGCTCTCGTCACGGGAAGCTCCCGCGGGATTGGCGCCGCCATCGCCAAGCGCTTTGCTGCGGCCGGAGCCAAAGTCGTGCTTCACGGTCGTGACGAGCAGGCGCTCTCGACCGTTCACCGCGCCATCGAAGCTGCTGGCGGGCAGGCGATGTATGTTCCGGCGGACGTCACGAAGCTCGCCGAGCTCGAGGTCCTGCGAGGGCGAGCGGAAGAGCAGTTCGGACCGGTCGACGTCCTGGTCGCGAACGCCGGAGGCAACACGGTGAGGCCTCACCTGTCGCTCGAGGAGATCCCCGAAGAAGGCTTTCGCGCGTCGCTCGACGGTAACCTGATCGCGACGTTCCTCACTTTGAAGTGCTTCGTCCCTGGCATGAAGACGCGGAAGGCTGGAAACATCATCACGGTATCCTCGGCGGCGTCGCGTCGTCCGACAGCGTTCTCGCCGCTCGCGTATGCGGCGGCCAAGGCAGGCATCGAGCTTCTGACTCAACACGCGGCTCTTCAGCTCGGTCCGTTCAACATCCGGGTGAACTGCATCGCGCCCGAAACCATCCTGACTGAGAAGGCCGATGCGCAGATCCCCGCCGCGCAAAAGGCCGAGATGATCGAGAAGCACCCGCTCCGGCGCCTCGGGACGCCGGAGGACGTCGCTGAAGCCGCGCTCTACCTGGCCTCGGATGGCGCCGGCTGGGTCAGCGGCATCGTGCTCGACGTCGCGGGCGGCTCCGTCCTCGCACGTTGAGTCGTCCCCGCGGACGACGAGACACTCCACCGTCACTCCACCGTCAGGCAGGCTCGTCGCGTGCGAGCCATGCGACGAGGTCCATCGCTGACACGACGCCGGTGAGGGCACCCTTTGGCCCGATGACGAATAAGCGGTGAACGTGTTCCCGCGCCATGAGGGAGGCAGCGTCGGAGACGGACGCGCTCTCTGGAACGGTGAGGGGGTCAGGGGTCATCAGGTCGCGCGCGCGCAGGTCCTGTTCGGTGTCGGCCTCGAGCTCCACCGCGGCGCCTCCGCCCGCACACGACGGGTCTTCGTACACCGCCCGCAACACGTCGGTTTTAGACACGACGCCAATGGGCTCGCCGCGTGGATTGACGACGGGCGCTGCGCCGATGCCGCCTGCGATGAAGAGCCGGATCATGTCCCGCACCGGGGCCTCCTCGTCCACGGTGACGACGGGGCTCGCCATCACGACAGTCACGGAGGTGGCGGCGGCGATTTCGGGCAGGCGGCATTGCATGCTCGGGAGACTACCGCGCCGGCATCGATGGCGACAGTGGTGGACGAGCTCGCGCGATGAAAGCGCGCTTTCGAGTTGCGGAAGGGAACCGAAGACGTGTGGGGCTGATTCCGATAGACATGAGCTCATGTTCGTGCGCGTCGGTGGTTTGGGCTGGGTCGCGATCGTCGTGGCGAGTCTCGCGGGGTGCGGCGACGGCGACGCGAACGACGCGGGTCCGGGGCTCGATGCGGATCGGACCTGGGCCTCGCTCAGTGAAGGGGAGCGCGCCGACCTCTGTGATTTTCTGTCGGGGATGCTCGGCGGGTATGGCTTCCAGGCGGACTGCCCCGATCACGATGCGGCTGCGTGGGCAGCGCCGGACCAGGCGACGTGTGTCACCAGCGTTCCCGACACTTGCGGCACGCCCGTTTGGGTCATGGAGGAATGCATCGAAGCCGTTTCAAAGGACCTCTGTCACGGCAGGAGCATCCAAGCCACTCACCCCGCATGCGTTCGAAACGTGCAGTGCCGGTAGGCGACGTCGACCGCGGCAACTAATGGCACTCGCAAAGCGTTCTCAATACATCGTCGGTGAAGATCGCGCACGGAGTGGCGCAACGACGGAATAGCCAGCGTTCGCGAAAGCGTGTTCTTCCTCAGTTAGCCTATGAATCCGTCGGTGTAGAGCCCGTTCCACAGCGTGAACACCGAACACGCGGCGTAGTGCGGGAGCAGCATCACCGTCGAGACGGCGGTGACCCAGCGCACCAGCCGGAACGGCACGCGAGCCGGAGCTATCGACCTCGCGATCCAGGTGAGCAAGCAAAAGCCCGGCAGTGAGTACGAAAACATGGGGAAGAGCGAGAGCCAGAAAACGAGCCCGCTCCTCGAAAGGTCGCGGTACACCTCCTGTGCGACGAACAGTATTGCGAGGAAGGAGGGTGCGTAAGCCAGCAGCAGCAGCGGCAAGGTGCCGCGGAACGACTCGTAGCGGTGCCAGGCTCGCGCGGCGATCATCGGAGCACCTCTGGTTCGGGCGGGAGCGCTTCCATGGGCTGCTCTTTCCGCGGATCGGCCACGGTGAGCGAGCCCTCGCCGTACTGGTGGAACTCCGTCGCCTCGTGATTCCTCACCAGCGCGGCGCCACACTCGTGCAGGCACTGCGTGGCGCGCGGTTCGCTGGGGCTCCAAAAGTAGTTGTCGGACACCTGAAGCTCGGTGAGTACGCCGCCGTCGTCGGCGGTGCCGACTACGCGGTATTCGAAGAAGGTCCCGCCGAAGGCGAGCTTCTGGTCGAGGCCGGCATCGGACTGGCCGTAGTCCGCCTGACTGACCCAGATGGCGCCGCTGATCTCCTCGACGTCCTTGCCGTCGGTGATTTGCTGAAGGATGTCGCTCTCGATGCGTTCGCTCAAGAGCTCGCGAAGCCTCGGGTTCCGGGCGAGCTCTGGATTCAGGTCCACTTCGACCCCTGAGGCGTCGCCCGACCGGAAATGGTCGAGCATTTTCTCGGCCAGGCCGCCGTCGGTCATCTTGAGCTTGGTGACGCCCAACGCGAGATTGCAGGTTGGAGCAAGGCAGGCGAGCTCGCTCGCCGCCTTGTCTACACTCCAATTCAGCGCACTCTTGAAGCTTATCCGGTCCGTCATGCCGACCCTTCGGTCGACCGGCGCCGCCAGTTTCCGGAAATTGCGCGCCAGGCGGCTTCGGCTTCGGCTTCGGCTTCGGGCGCCAGGGGGCGGCACCCGGCGACGACCGCTCCGCGCACGCCTGGGCTCGAGGATGCGCGAGATCTCTCGGTTCACCCCGCCTGCGTTCGAAACGTGCAGTGCCGGTAGGTGAAGGTCGACCGCGTGTATCGAGCACGCCCAAGGTACTCGCCTCGTCTAGACTCGCCGTCTCGGTTGTCGGTTTCGAAAAGGTCTGGATAAGAGAGCGACCCGTCGATTACGTTGGCATCGCGATGACTCCGGGTCCCTTCTCACCGCTGGTCTGCGCGGCTCTTCTGACCCTCATGAGCGCGTGTTCTTCTTCCGACGACACAGTCGACGGGGCGACCAGCGCCGACTGCAACCAGCTCGAGAACCGAGCGCCCCGGATCCGCGAGGAGGTGTTCCCCGACATGGGAGCTGTCCCCACCGCGAACGGCGGCGAAATCCAAAGTGGGACCTACCACCTGGTCAAGGCATCCTTCTTCGGCGCCTCCCCGACCTGCGCACCACAATTCAGGAAACTCACTCTGAAGGTAGAAGCGCAGTCGAACCGCGCGGGCAGGATGGAATACTCGCTCGGTGAGGCACCGAACGATACGGCGCCAATCCGCGACGAGCATGTCTCCAGCACCTACGAGACCACGGGCACCTCCATCGCCGAACGCGCGACCTGTCCGTTGGTGGGCGATGCTCCGCTCTACAGCTATACGGCTTCGCCCACCTCGTTGACCTTCATCGTGCCGCGCGGGTCCTGCGGCACGTACGTGGTTCAGCTCGATCAGGTTTGAGCGCTGCGTGAGGCGGCACCTTGCGATGCGCTGGCACGGTCACGGCCGAGAAGGCACGAGGCGCAACGTCTGCGCGCGCCTGCGCGCAAGATGCGCGAGATCGCTCGGCCATGTAGGACATGGTGTTCGTCATGCTTGGCAGCGCGCTCGGTTTGCTGTTTCGGCTGCGTCGGGTAGAGTCGCGGCCGAGCTCGA
>JALYWZ010001015.1 GCA_030852505.1 Myxococcota bacterium
CGTCCGCGCTGCGCGAGCTCGAGCCCGCTCTCGAGAGCGTGTTCGTGGGTACCGAGCGCGGGATCGAGACGCGCGTGGTCCCGGCGCGTGGCTACCGGCTCGAGCTGATGAACGTCCTACCGATGCGTGGCGGCGGGCTCCGCGGCGCCGTGCGCGGCGGCGTTCGCGCAGCGGGCGCAATGGGCGAGGCGAGGGAGCTGCTCCGTACGTTGTCTCCACGCGCCGTGCTCTCCGTCGGCGGTTATGCGGCGGGGCCGATCGCGCTGGCTGCCGCGCTTTCGCGGATCCCGCTGGCTCTGCTCGAGCCGAACAGCGTGATGGGGCTCGCCAACCGCCTGATCGCGCCGCTCGTGAACCGCGGGTACACCGCCTTCGAGCCCGTTCAGCGGCACTTTCGCCGCTCGGTGGTGCTGCAAACCGGGGTGCCGCTCGGTCCCGGGTTTCGACCCACCGCCTACGCGCTGCCGCAAGGCGGACCGCTGAAGGTGCTGGTGCTCGGCGGAAGCCAGGGCGCCGTCGCGCTCAACGAGACCGTGCCGCGCGCGCTCGCTCGCCTGCGCTCGGACCTCGAAGTCGTGCACCAGGCCGGGCCGAACCACGAGCAAGCCGTGACGCAGCGCTACCGCGATCTCGGGCTTGGCGAGCGCGCGCGCGTCGTGCCGTTCATCGACGACATGCCGCAGGCGATCACCGGCGCGTCGCTCGTGATAGGCCGGGCCGGCGCCAGCGCCGTGAGCGAGATCGCCGCCGTGGGCCGGCCGAGCGTGCTCATCCCGTTCCCGTTCGCGGCCGGCAACCACCAGCTCCGCAACGCGCAAATCCTCGAAAACGCCGGGGCTGCCCTGTGCGTGCCCCAGGAGCGCGCCACCGCAGGCCGGCTCGCCGAGCTCGTGGCCGGGCTGTTCCACGATCCCTCGCGGCTCGAGAGCATGGCGGCCGCCGCGCGGGTGTTCGGCCGCCCCGATGCGGCGCGGATCCTCGCCGAAGACCTGCTGCGCCTGGCCGGAGTGCCGAGCTCGACCCAACCGGACCTCACGTCCGTTCTGCAAGGTGTTTCCTGATGTTCCGCGGCCGCGTGCGTCACGTCCATTTCATCGGTGTCGGCGGCATCGGCATGAGCGGCCTGGCCGAGATCCTGCGCACGCTGGAGTTCGACGTCTCCGGCTCCGACGTGCGCGAGGGCGAGAACACCCGGCGCCTGTCGAGGCTCGGCGTGCGCGTCGACATCGGCCACCGCGCCGAGAACGTGGTCGGCGCGGACGTGGTCGTCCATTCGAGCGCGATCGACGAGCAAAACCCCGAGATCCAGAACGCCAAGCTGCTCGGCATCCCGGTCATTCCGCGCGCCGAGATGCTGGCCGAGCTGATGCGCGTGAAATACGGCATCGCGATCGCCGGCTCGCACGGCAAGACCACGACCACTTCGCTGGTGGCGACCGTGCTCCGCGCGGCGGGCCTCGACCCGACCGTGGTGGTCGGCGGCCGCATGGCCGCGCTCGGCAGCAACGCCCGGCTCGGGGCAGGGGACTTGCTGGTCGCCGAAGCCGACGAGAGCGACGGCTCGTTCCTGCGCCTGACCCCGACGATCGCCGTGGTCACGAACATCGACCCCGAGCACCTCGACTACTACCGGACCCACGAGGCGCTGAAGGAAGCATTCCTCGAGTTCATCGAGCAGGTTCCGTTCTACGGCCTCGCCGCGCTCTGCCTCGATCACCCGCACGTGCAGGACCTCTTGCCGCGCGTCGGGCGCCGCCACGTCACCTACGGGCTCTCGCCCCAGGCCACTTATTTTGCCAGGAACTTGGAGTTTCGCGGTTTATCCGCGAGTTTTCAGGCGTTCCGTCGAGGCGAGCCGCTCGGCGAGTTCGTCGTGAAAATGCCCGGCCAGCACAACGTCCAGAACACCCTGGCTGCGATCGCGGTCGCGGACGAGCTCGAGGTCCCGCTGGACGTGGTGAAGGACGCGCTCCGGACGTTCGACGGCGTGGCCCGGCGCTTCTCGGTCGTGAACGAGGTGAACGGCGTGGTGTTGGTGGACGACTACGGCCATCACCCCGCCGAGGTCGAGGCCACGCTGCGGGCCGCCCGGACGGCTTACGAGCAGCGTGTGCTGGTCGCGTTTCAGCCCCACCGCTACAGCCGCACCTCGCACCTGTTCGACGAATTCACGCGCGCGTTCAACGAGGCGGACGTCCTGTTCGTGACCGACATCTACCCGGCGGGTGAGGCGCCGATCCCGGGTATCACCGGCGAGCGTCTGGCGCGCGGCATCGCCGAGCACGGCCACCACGGCGTGCGCCACATCGC
>JALYWZ010000291.1 GCA_030852505.1 Myxococcota bacterium
GCTTCACGCGGGCGAGCACCGCGCGGAAGCGCGCGTCGAGCGCCGGCATCGACTGCCCCGTGACGGCTTCGATCGGCTCGCCGCCGTACCAGCGCCGCAGCGCCTCCGCCCCGAACTCCTTGCGGATGAAGCGCATGAACGCGCCGGCCGCAGTGTACGCCCGCGACGCCGGCTGCCCGAAAAAGCTCATCTTGAACAGGCTGTCGAAGCTCGGAAGCAGCCCGGTCGCGAGCTGCGCGGCGGCCCACTCCTCGAGCGAGAGCTCGTCGTTCTCGTCGGGCGCTGCGGCCACGGCAACGCCCTCGATCCGTCCCGGATCGGGGAGCCAACCGCCGAGCGGACCTGCGACGTGGAACGGCCCGGGCGCAAAGCTCCCGCTCACCACGTGCGCGAGCTCGTGTCCCAGCACCGGGTGCGGATACGGCGCACCCTGCAGGTACACCTCTTTGCGCCACGGCTTGGCGATGTAGGTGCGCGACGCGCCCATCAGCCGGCCCTTCTCGACGTCGTTGGCGAACAGGAACACGCGGACGCGCTCGGGGCCCGCCGTGCCGAAGAAACGGCCGATCTGGCGCAGGTGCGCGTCGCAGTCGCGCCCGAGCCGGAGCGCGTCCGCTCGCGGGATCGCGCTCGAGAACACCACGTCGCAGCGCCCGTAGGAGACCTCGCGTCCGAGCGCGCGCTCGATGCTGCGGGTGGTGCTGTAGTGCCCGAGCTCGGCCCCCGACAGCGTCACGAGCGCGCTCAGCAGCGCGGCGCCGACACCGCCCGCCGCCACGTCGCGCCGGAAGCCGGAGCGAAACCGCAGCCTGCCCTCGGGGTCACGCTCGACCAAGGCAGCGAGCGCCCAGAACGCGCACAAGCTCGCAAGTGTGCCGATGCGATAGGTCGCGAGCGGCCAGAGCGAGCCGATCACCGTGTCGTAGAGCGGACCCGAAAAATAGCCGGCGTACGGATCGTACGCGAACACCATCGGGCTCGTGTAGAAGCGGACCAGGCTCACGATCACGCACAGCAACGGTCCGAGCAGCGACAACCCGACGAGCCAGAGCCAGCGCCGGTAGCGCCGTGAGCGGCGCCGCTCGACGAACAGCCCCGCTGCCGCCCCGGTCACCCCTCCGAGCACCGCGCCGAAGCTCGGGCCGAGCAAGAACAAGAGCAGCCCCTCACCGGGATCGCACAGCCCGACGCGCAGACCGTGGAGCACGATCACCACGAAGGCGATGCCCGACAGCGCGAGCCCCACGGCGACGCCGCGGCCGAACGCCGACCGCGGTTCCGCCCGCCCCCGCGAGATTTCCTCCGACACGCACAGCGCCGTCAGCAGCGGCAGGATCAAGCCCGCCGCGAGCGCAGCCTCGTAGCCTGGGCCGCCGAACTGTGGAACGAACCCGAGCGCGCCGAACAGGAAGACCGTGGCCGAAGCCGCCCAGCGCACGTTCGCTCGAGCTCAGGGATAGGCGTCGTCGCTGCTCGCCGGCGGCTCGACGTTGGCTGCGCCGGACTTGTCGCCCGAGTCCGACAGCACGAGTGGCAGCACCTGGTCGAGCCGGCTCACGAAGTGCACGGTCATCTCGTTGCGGATCTCCTCGGGCACCTCGGAGTAGTCGCGGCGGTTGCGCTCGGGGACGAGCACCTCGCGCACACCGGCGCGGTGCGCCGCCAAGATCTGCTCCTTGATGCCGTTGACCGGCAAGATGTTGCCGCGCAGCGTGAGCTCGCCGGTCACGGCCATGTCCGGCCGCACCGGCACCTGTAGCAACAGCGACGACACCGCGACGAACATGGCGACGCCGGCGCTCGCCGCATCGCGCACCGCCGCGGCGCGCGGCACGTGCAGGTGCAGGTCGATCGAGCGTAGGAACTCGGGATCGAGCCGGAGCTGGTCCGCGCGCGAACGCACGAACGACATCGCGGTCTCCGCCGACTCCTTCATCACGCTGCGCAGGCCGCCCGTGATGAAGATCTCGCCCTTGCCGGGCATGCGCGTGGCTTCGACGATCAACAGGTCGCCGCCGCCGCCGGAGACACCGAGCCCGACCGCGACGCCGGGCGCGAGCTTGCGCTCCGAAATCTCGGGGCGAAACTTCTCCGGGCCGAGCACGTCCCGCACCCACTCGGGGGTCACGGTGATCTGCCCGCTCAGCCGGCCCTCGGCCGTGCGCACGCTGGCGTCGCGGCACACCGAGGCGATCTCGCGCTCGAGCCCGCGCACGCCGGCTTCGCGCGTGTAGTGGTCGATCAGCGCATCCAGGCCCTCCGGCGTGAACACCAGCGAGCCCGCGATCACGCCGTTCTCGCGGATCTGCTTCGGCACCAGGAACTTCTCGGCGATCGCGCGCTTCTCGGTGCGCGTGTAGCCGAGCACCTCGATCATCTCCATGCGATCTTTGAGCGGCTCGGGGATGTTGCCGCGATAGTTCGCGGTCGCGATGAACATCACCTCCGACAGATCGAAGGGCAGATCGATGTAGTGATCGACGAAGCTGTCGTTCTGCGCCGGGTCCAGCACCTCGAGCAGCGCCGCCGCGGGATCACCGCGCATGTCCACGCCCATCTTGTCGACCTCGTCGAGGACGAGCACGGGGTTCTTGCAGCCGACCTTCTTCAGCGCCTGGATGATGCGGCCGGGCAACGCCCCGACGTAGGTGCGGCGGTGGCCGCGCACCTCGGCTTCGTCGCGCACGCCGCCGAGCGAGATCCGGCCGTAGCGGCGGCCCATCGCGCGCGCGATCGAGCGGCCGAGCGAGGTCTTGCCGACGCCGGGAGGGCCGACGAACAGCAGGATCGGCCCGCGCTTGTCCTTTCGGAGCTGGCGGATCGCCGAGTACTCGACGATGCGCTTCTTCACGATCTCGAGCCCGTAGTGATCCTCGTCGAGGCAGCGCCGGACCTCTTTCACGTCCATGCGGTCGGGCGTGCTGCGGTTCCAGGGCAGATCGGCCAACCACTCCACGTAGTTGCGCGTGACCTGATACTCGGCGGACTGAGACTGCATGCTGCTCAGCCGGCTGAGCTGCTTGCGCGCGGCGCGCTCGGCCTCCGCCGGCAGCTCCGCGCGCGCGATCCGATCGCGCAGCTGCTCGACCTCGTCGTCGTCCGCGCTCTCGCCGAGCTCTTCGCGGATCGTGCGCATCTGCTGGCGCAGCACGTAGTCGCGCTGCGAGCGGCTGAGCTCGTTCTGCACCTCGGAGGAGATCTCCTGGCGCACCTTCAAGACCTCGAGCTGGCGGTCGACCATCTGCGCCACCAGCCGCAAGCGCGCCTTGATGTCGATGGCTTCGAGGATCTTCTGCCGCACGTGGATGCTGGCGTGCTCCTCGGGGAAATTCGAGGCGATCAGGTCGGCGAGGGCGCCGGCTTCGCGCACGTTGTCGAGGATGCTCGCCGTCTCTTTGGGGAGGTTCGGCAAGAGCGACAGCACCTGGCGCGTGTTCTGCCTGAGCTTTTGCCCGAGCTCGACCAGCTCGGGGCCGATCTGCGAAGGCTCGGGGATGCGCTCGACGTCGGCCCGCATGAACGGCTCGAGCCCGCGCGGCTCGATCACCCGGAAGCGCCCGAGGCCGTTCAGCACCACGCTGTAGTTCGAGGGGCCGAGGCGGATCACTTTGACGACCCGCGCCAGCGTGCCGACCGAGTACAGGTCGCCGAAGCCGGGCTCGACCGTTTCGGAGCTGCGCTGCGTCAGCACGCCGACGAGCGCGCTCTCGTCGCCGAGCAGCTCCTCCACCAGTCGCACGCTTCTCGGGCGGCCGACGTTGATGGGAACCACCGACATCGGAAAAAGCACCGAGTTTCTGAGCGGCAGAACCGTGATGCGCTCGGTGCGAGGCGAAGCGCCAGAGCCGCGCATGGGGGAGCGACAATAGTACGCCGGGGGTGGACGTCCAGCTAACGGCTTCGACAGGCCCGAGGTCCCGCTTCGAACGCGGCTCCTCACGCGGGGAAGCCGGCTGCCCGATTCTCTGCGAAGTCGCTCGAAAGCGCGCTCTGTGGTAAAGGCGGTGCAAATGTCGTCTGGGCGTACGCTCGCCGCCCTGGCAGCGATCGCCGTCGTCGTCGTCGCCCAGGGCTGTGCCACCGGTCGGGCCTCGGCTCGGCCCGATGAAACGCTGCGCGCTTATTCGAAGGCGTTGCGCGAAAACCGCGCAGCAGAGGCTTATGCGTTGCTCAGTGACGACGCCAAAAAGTCTATTCCTTTCGAATACTTTTCGCGCATAGTTAAAGAGAATCCTGCGGAGGTTTCCGAGCTCGCGACGGCGCTCGAGCGTCCTTCCGAGCCGCCGCGCGTGACGGCTACGGTCACCCCCCCGGGCGGGCCCGTGCTGCTGCTCGTCTATGAAGACGGCGCATGGAAGATCGACGCATCGAGCATCGACCTGTACAGCCAGGCCACGCCCGAGCGCGCGGTGCTGGCGTTCGTTCGCGCCTACGACAACCACCGCTTCGACGTGCTGCTGCGCTTCGTCCCCGACGCGCAGCGGGGCAATCTGACACCCGCGAGCCTGGAGAAGGCCTGGGCGGGCGAGCAGCGGGAAGAAGTCGAGCGGCTGATGGGCGCGCTGCGCGCCGCGTTGCCGACGGCGCGCTTCGAGCTGCTCGGCGAGCGCGCAACCATGGCTTACGGCTCGGGCGGCACGCTCGAGCTCGTGCGTGAGAACGGTTCCTGGAAAGTCGAAGACCTCAAATGACGCGCAAGGCGCTGGTAGAGCGCAAGACGAAGGAAACGCAGATCGCCGTCGAGATCGATCTCGACGGCACGGGCAAGAGCCAGATCCAGACTCCCCTGCCCTTCCTCTCGCACATGCTCGAGCAGATCGCGCGCCACGGCTCGTTCGACCTCAGCGTGCGCGCCGAGGGGGACGTCGAGATCGACGGCCACCACACCACCGAGGACGTGGGCATCGTGCTCGGCTCGGCGGTGCGGCAGGCGCTCGGCGATCGCCACGGCATCCGCCGCTACGGCTCGGCGACGCTGCCGATGGACGAGGCGCTCGTCACGGCGGCGCTCGATCTGTCGGGGCGCCCCTACTTCGTGTTCCGCGTTCCGCTGCCGAAGGCCAAGCTCGGCAACTTCGACACCGAGCTCTGCGAGGTGTTCTTCGAGGCGTTCGCGCGCAGCGCTCAGGTAAACCTTCACCTCGTGATGCACGAGGGACAGAACCTGCATCACATCATCGAGATCTCGTTCAAGGCCTTCGCTCGCGCGTTGCGTGCGGCCACCGAGCTCGACCCGCGCTCGCCGGGGGTGCCCTCGACCAAGGGAACGCTCGAATGAGCGAGCGCGTGGTGCTCGTCGATGTCGGCGTCGGCAACCTGCGCTCGGTAGAAAAAGCCGTCGCCGAAGCCGGCAAGGAGCTCGGGATCGTTCCACTGCGCACCGCCGAGCTCGACGCGATCCGCGCGGCCGACCGCCTCGTCGTGCCGGGCCAGGGCGAGTTCAAAGAGCTGATCCAGCGCCTCGGACCCGAGCGGCTCGAGCTGCTCGCGGAGCGCATCCGCTCGGGCACGCCGTACTTCGGGATCTGCGTGGGAATGCAGATCCTGTTCGCCGCGAGCGAAGAGGCGCCCGGCGTACCCGGCATGGCGGTGTTGCCCGGCAGCGTGCGGCGGCTGCAGGGCGGGCCAGGCCTGAAGATCCCGCACATGGGCTGGAATCAGCTGGAGTTCCGGAGCGGTGGCCATCCGTTCCTGACCGAGAACAGCTGGTTCTGTTTCATGCACTCGTACCACTGCGTGCCCGAGGATGCGGGCGTGGTCCGCGCGGTAGCCAGCTACGGGCCGAACCAGGTGACCGCCGCCGTCGCGCGCGACAACCTGTTCGCGACCCAGTTCCACCCCGAGAAAAGTCAGATAGCGGGGCTGTCGTTACTGAAAAACTTCCTTAAGTCTTGAGGCCCATGCAAGTCATTCCGGCGATCGATCTGTTGGACGGCAAGGCCGTGCGCCTGCGGCAGGGGCGGTACGACGAGGTCACCGTGTATTCGGACGACCCGGCCGCCCTCGCCAAGAGCTGGGCGGGCGCCGTGGAACGCTTGCACGTGGTGGACCTCGAGGGCGCGCGCTCGGGACGCGCGGTCCAGGGCGAGCTGGTGCGCGCGATCGTCCGAGCCTTCGGCGACGGCGTGCAGGTCGGGGGCGGCGTGCGTTCGCTCGAGGCGGCGGAGAGTTATCTGAAGCTCGGGGTGGCGCGGGTCGTGCTCGGTACGGCTGCGATCCGCGATCCGGCGCTCGTGGCTCGCATCGCCGAGGCCTACCCGCAGCAGGTGATCGTCGGCGTCGACGCGCGCAAGGGCGAGGTCGCCACCGACGGCTGGCTCGAGCAGAGCGGCAAGCGCGCGGTCGATCTAGTGCGCGAGCTGTCGAAGCTGCCGCTCGCGGCCGTCTTGTATAC
>JALYWZ010000039.1 GCA_030852505.1 Myxococcota bacterium
CGACAGATCCGGCGGATGCCGTAGCCGTCGGTGTACGGCAGCTGGAACATCTTGATGCCGTTGTCGATGACCCGCATCATCGCCGAGCCGATCACCACGCCGAGCACCGTTCCCTCGCCGCCGCGCAGAGAACAGCCGCCGAGCACTGCCGCGGCGATCGCGTACATCTCGTACGCCACGCCGACCTGTTGCGACATCTGGCTGATGTAGGCCGCGTAGCAAACGCCGGCCACGCCGGCGAGGCCGGCCGAGATCACGTAGGTGGAGGCCTCGACCCGCCGCACCGCGATGCCCGAGTACGCCGCCGCGTCCCGGTTGCCGCCGATCGCATAGACGTAGCGGCCGAACACCGTGAAATGCAGCACGTAGGTCGCGATCGCGACCACGCCGGCAAAGATCAACAGCGGATACGGGATCAGCGGCTCCCCGCCCACCTCCAGGAAGCCGCCGCTGGCGATGCTGAGCAACGGCGAACCGCCAAGGCTCAGGGTGCCGCCCTCCACGATGGTCTGCGACAGGCCGCGCACCAGCAACATCCCGCCGAGGGTGACGATGAACGGTTGCAACCCGAGCCGCGTGATCAGCAAGCCCTGCGCGAGACCGACGAGCAAGGCCGCGCCGAGAGCGATCGGGATCCCCACCCACAACGACAGGCCCAGGCCGCCGGCGGTCTCCGACGAGAACTTCGCGATCAGCACGCCCGTGAGGCCAATCGTCGAGCCGATCGACAGGTCGATGCCGCCCGCGATGATCACGAAGGCGATGCCAATCGCGAAGATCCCGAGCATCGAGATCTGGCGCAGCAGGTTGACCGCGTTCGATTGCCCCGCGAAATCCGGGTTGCTGATGAACAGCGCCACGCAGGTGACCACCAGCGCGATGCTCATTCCGGCTTCGCGCCTCATGCCACACGTCCTTCCGGTTCACCCGCCAAGGTCATGTAGCGGGCGATGGTTTCCTGGCTCAGCCCGTCGCGATCCAACACCGCCTCCACGCGGTGCTCGCGCATGACGACCACGCGATCGCTCATGCCCATCACTTCTTCCATGTCGGAGCTCACCAACAACACCGTCACTCCGCTCTCGGCGAGAGCCGCGATATGGCGGTAAATTTCGGCCTTTGCGCCCACGTCCACGCCGCGGGTCGGCTCATCGCAGATCAGCACCACGGGGTTCATCGCAAGCCATTTACCGATGACCACCTTTTGCTGGTTACCCCCGGACAGATCCACGACACGCTGCTCGATGCTGTGCGCCTTGATCCGCAGCCGCTTGGACTCCTGCTCCGCCACCTGCTGCTCGCGACGGCGATCCAAGAAACCCGAGCGGGTGTAGCCGCCAATGCTCGGGAGCGAAGTATTCTCCGCGACGCTCATGCCGAGCACGAGACCGTGCCGCTTGCGGTCCTCGGGCACGAGGTACACTCCGCGCTGGATCGCGTCCTTGGGTCGCAGCGGGAGATACGGGGCTCCGTTCAGGGTCATCTTCCCGCCGAGGGCGGGGCGCACGCCGAACAGGGTCTCCATCAGCTCGGTGCGGCCCGCGCCCACGAGCCCGGCGAAACCGAGAATTTCGCCCCGAAACGCCTGGAAGGAGACGCGGTGGCGCGCGCCTGGAACGAGCACGTCTTCGACGACGAGCGTCGCTCCGCGGTCCGGGGCGGGCGCGGGGCGGGTCGGAAAGTATTGCCCGCTGAGCTCGCGTCCCACCATCAGGGCGACCACGCGGTCGTGCGTCGCTTCGCTGCCCGACAGATCGCCCGCGTTGCAGCCGTCCCGGAGGACCGTCACCCGATCCGAAAGCCGGAACACCTCTTCCATGCGGTGAGAGATGTAAATGATGCCGATCTGCTCGCTCTTGAGCTGGCCGATGATGCGAAACAGGTGCTCGGATTCACCGGCCGTCAGCGACGACGTGGGCTCATCCATGATGATGATGCGCGCATTGACCGAGAGCGCCTTGGCGATCTCGACCATTTGCATCTGGCCGGCCGTGAGCTGCGACACGGGAGTGGTCGCCGAAAGGCGGAGCCCGACCCGGTCGAGCAACGCCTTCGCTCGGCTCAGTGTCTCGGCCCGCGCAAGGGGGCGAAGCGGTCCGCCCTTGCCGGGTTCGCTTCCGAGGAAAATGTTGGAAGCGATGTCCAGGTTCGGCGCCAACATCAGCTCCTGATGGATCAGCGCGATGCCGCAGCTCTTCGCGGAGCGCACGCCATCCAGCTCCACGACTTGCCCGTCGATGCGGATCTCGCCCGCGTCGGGGCGGTGGGCGCCGCCGAGGATCTTCATCAAGGTGCTCTTGCCGGCGCCGTTTTCGCCCATCAGCGCCAGCACTTCCCCGGCAGCAAGCGACAGGGACACGTCCTTCAGCGCGAGCACGCCGGGGAAGCGCTTGGTGATGCCCTGCATCGCGAGCAGCGGCGCCGAGCTCACTGCTTCTTCATCTCCGCGAGCTTGGCGCGGAATGCTCCCACGCCGGCGGAGTCGATCACCTCGACCCCGGTGTCGATCGCGCGGTTCGCGGGGATCTTGCTCTCTGCCGCGGCGCCGCCGGTCGCGAGCTCGTGCATCCACTTGCTCGACAGGTAGCCGAAGTCGAACGGCTTCTGTACCACCGTGCAAGAGATCAGACCCTTCTCGATGCCGTTCAGGGAGCCATCTTCCTCGTCGAACACGGCCGCTTGAATCACGCCTTTTTTGCCGAGTGACTCGAGCGCGGAGGCGATGGCAGGGCCGTTGTACGAGTAGAGGCCCGCGACGAGCTTGAGATCGCGGTGCGCGTTGACGATGTCCTCGACGTTGGAGCGCGCCTTGGCGCGATCCGCGTTGTCTTCCCGCTTGTCCACGATCTCGATCTTGTGACCTTCGATCGCGTCTTGGATGCCCTTCAGGCGCTGCATGGCGTTCTCTGCCGCGAGCGTGCCCACGAACACGGCCATCTTGCCGCCTTCCGGCAGCAGCTTGACGATCTGCGCGCCGAGCGCCTTGCCGGCCTGGTAGTTGTCGGTGCCAATGTAGAGCAGGCGCTTCGATTTCGGCGCGTCCGAATCGAAGGTGATGAGCTTGGTCTTGGCGGCGATCCGATCGAGCACGGGCACCTGATCGTTCGGGGCGATCGGGCTCACGGCGATCGCGTCGTAACCCTGGCTCACCAGGTTCTCGAGGATCTGGTTCTGCTCCTCGGTCGTGCCGTTGGGCGGCATCTTGACGTCGACCTGGACCTTGCCTTCCTTCTCGTATTTCTTCACGCCGGCGGCCGCGATGCGCCAGAACTCGGCGGTGTTGTTGGTCACGAACGCGAGCTTCACGACCTTCTGCGAATCGGCGGCAGGAGCGCCGGACGGCTCGGCCCCCTCCCCGCTCTTCGAGCCCTTGCTACAGCCTGGCAACACCAGGAGCGAGAGGCAGACACCGACCAGGCCGCGCGCGATCGAGCGCCGACCAGAAACCACCGATCCCGAAAAATGTTCGTTCTTCATGCTCGCTCCCACGAGTTCAAACGGCTCGACGCGTGCTTCGACGCGCCGGGCGGAGGCGTTCCGGCAACATAACACGAGCTCTCGAGCCCCACACGGCTCCGCGTGACGAGGCGCGCCGGAGACCCATCACGAGAAGCATCGAGAACAAAGCGGGCATGGCAGACGATGCAGACGCCGGCGCCGCCAGTCGGCACGAACAGCCCGCATCGCTCTGCTCGGGCGCCCGAGGCTCTTCAGCGGCAGCGAGCGTGAGCAGCGAGACGCCGAAGCGCGGCAGCTCGAAGGCAACGCTGACGCTGCCGTTTTCGACCTCCATTTCACGCTCGCCCTCGAGCAAGCCGGGCTGCATGGCGTTCCGGAGCTCGCGGAGCTGTGCGTCCGAGGGCGTCGCGGGCATTCCCTGAGCCGTCCAGACGGCGAATGCGTCGCCGTGCGTCTCGTCGACGCGCGCGTGCGTGACGCTCACCCGAGCGCCGAATTCAGGGGGAACCGCGATCCGGACCGAAACCGGGGAGGCCTCGGCGGGCCGCAAATCGTCGTGGTAATTCCAGACCAGCACCTGCACCTCGGAGCCGTCTTTCGCGGCCAAGCCGTCGATGTCGGGCTCACCGCGCACGCCGTCCGCGAGCAGTGTCTCGAGAGGGAGCGCGCCGCTGCTCGTGAGCGGCAACCGCACCCCCTTCAGGCTGCCGAGCAACTTGAACGCGTTGAGCACGGGCAGGTGGATCCCGTTCGTCGACAGGGCTCGGTAGCCTGCGAAGTACGCCGTGCCGGGAAAGGTGAAGGCCCACGTCAACACTCCCCGCAGGTCGACGCCACGCTCCGCGGCGAGGTCGAGCGTGCGCTTCATCATCGCGACTTCGTAGGCGCCGTAGGCGGGAGAGCTCCGATACGCGTTTTCGCGCCGTTGCAGCAGGGAACAGGCAGCGCAGCCGTCCGGATCGGCCTCGCTGATGACCACCGGCGTGCCGGCGAACGCGGCAGACTGGACCACCGTGTCGAAACCGGAGCGGTGCAGGCGCAGCTGATTGCCGAGATCCATCTGCACGTGGTCGTCCGTGATCGTGACCCCGCCCTTGGCGTGAAAGCTCACGAGATCGAGGCGCGTACCGGTCTCGCCCGTGACGGCGTTCACGCCGTCCGCGCAGTGGTCGAGGAACTGGCCGAAGAACTCGCGGTCCGGGCTCGCCACGGCCGGCCCCCCGAGTTTCGCTTCCGGGAACACGGCGTGCAATGCCGCCTCCGTGTAATCGTAAAGCACAGCGTATTCCTCGAACGTGCCGCGCCAGTACCCGATGTCCGGCTCGTTCCACAGCTCCCATTGCCAGTCGGAGCCCGCGTTCGGGTAACGCTCTTTCACGTGCGTCGCCCACGCGCCGACGAGCCCCGCCCATTTCTCGTAGTCCCGCGGCGGGTAGAACGAGCCGCCGTCGAGCGTGTAGGGGGTCGAGTTTTGGTACGGCTCCGGTCGCACCGAGAGCGCCTGGGGCATGAAGCCGAGCTCGACGAACGGGAGCGCACCAGCACCGGTCATCGCGTCCGTGATCCGATCGATCAGCGTGTAGTCGTAGACCGGCCTCCCTGCAGCGTCCTCCGTGTAGAGGTTGGTCGAGCCCCACTTCAAGCCCGGCGTCCCGTCACCGGTGTTGAACAGGAAATGCGTGCGAACGAAGACCCGCGCCGTGTTTGCGGCCGCGAGCGTGCGCAGCAACTCTTCACCCTCTGGGGTGGTGGTGTAGTTCGCCTCGTCGTAGCCGAAATACGACCAGACGCGCTCGAGCGGCGTTCCCGGAGCCGTGGCCTCGACGTCGATCGTCACGGCCCTGCCCTGCGCAGCGGCGCCCGAAGCAAGCCCGAGCCCCGCGACGCAGGCGGACACGCACTGGGTGATTCGCCGCGGCACTTTCGCTATCCAAACGCCTTCACTGCTTCGCGCTCGATCGCGAGCCCCGAGCGGTGCCGCGCGAAGAACTCGGAGAAGCCGCGCACGTCCGCGGGATCCGGGTAGACCGGCGTGCCGATGCGCGAGGCGATGCGGGCATCGAGGTAGTCCGGCAGCGACTGACGCGCGTCTTCGCGCAGCAAATAGGCTGCGAGCACCGCCATGCCCCAGGCGCCACCCTCGCCGGCAGTGTCGGGGATGCTGACGGGAACACCGAGCGCGGCAGCCATCATGCGCTGCCCGGTCACGCCGCCCTTGAAGAACCCGCCGTGCCCTCGGATCTGGTCGATCACGACCCCCTCCTCTTCGGTGAGGATGGCGAGGCCGGTCTTGAGCGCGCACAGCGAGGCGAAGTACAGCGCGCGCACGAAGTTCGGCAGGGTGAAGCGGCCGTCGTGGTTGCGTACGAAGAGCGGCCGCCCCTCGCTGAAGCCGGTGATGTGCTCGCCCGAGACGTAGTTGATCGAGAGCAGCCCGCCCGCGTCGGGCTCGGCGCTCGTGGCGAGCGGTAGCAGCTTCTCGTAGAGCTCGTCCGCGCTCTTCTCGGCGCCGAGCGCCTTCGCCACCTGCCCGAACAGCGCCATCCACGCGTCGAGATCGGAGGAGCCGTTGTTCGAGTGAACCATGGCCACCGGCTTACCGTCGGGCGTGACGACGATGTCGATCTCTTCGTGCACCTGGCTCAGGCTCTTCTCGAGCACGATCATCGCGAACACGGAGGTGCCCGCGGAGACGTTGCCGGAGCGAGGACGCACGGCGTTGGTGGCGACCATGCCGGTCCCAGCGTCACCCTCCGGCGGACACAGCGGAACCCCCGCAGCCAGCGCACCCGTCGGGTCCAACAGCCTGGCGCCGGCCGGGCTGAGCGTTCCGGCAGGCGCACCCGCGGCCGCAACGCGCGGCAGGATCCCGCGGAGCTTCCACGGGAACCCCCGCGGCGCGACGAGCTCGTCGAATTTCGCGACTCGCTCGGCGTCCCAGTCCAACGCGACGGGGTCCACCGGGAACATGCCCGACGCCTCGCCGAGGCCCAGCACGTGCTCTCCAGAAAGATTCGCGTGGACGTATCCAGCCAGCGTCGTCAGCCTGGCAATGCGCGCGACGTGGGGCTGCTCCTCCAGGATCGAATGATACAGGTGCGCGATGCTCCAGCGCTGCGGCACCGCGAACCGCAGCAACGGCGTCAGCACCTCGCACGCGCGGCCCGTGATGTTGTTCCGCCAGGTACGGAACGGCACCAGCAAGTGTCCGGCTTCGTCCAGCGCGACGTAGCCGTGCATCATCCCGCTCACGCCGAGCGCTGCGACGGATCGCAGCTCGACCGCGTAGCGTTTCTGCACGTCCGCGACGAGCGCGGCGTAACAAGCGGCGATGCCGCGCCACACCGCTTCGACGTCGTAAGTCCAGATGCCGTCCTCGAGCTGGTTCTCCCAGGCGTACGAGCCCGTCGCGAGCGGCGTGGTGTCCGGCGCGATCAGCGAGGCTTTGATGCGCGTGGAGCCGAGCTCGATGCCGAGGATCGCCTGGCCAGCTCGGATCCAGCCTTGGGCCGCAGAAAGTGAAGCTTCCATGGTCTACTCACTTCTGGCCATAGTAGGCGTTTTTCCCGTGCTTGCGCTCGAAGTGCTTGCGCACCAGCGCCCCCGGGAGCCTCGCCGCTTCGGGAGCGACGCTGCGGGTGACGAACGCCATCTTCGCGAGCTCTTCGAGCACCGCGGCATTGTAGACCGCCTTCTCCGGCGTTTCGCCCCAGGCAAACGGGCCGTGCCCGGCGACCAGCACCATCGGCGTATGCAGCGGATCGCGGGTCGTGAAGCACTCCAGGATCTGCCGCCCCGTCTCGACCTCGTAGTCGCGCTCGACCGCGGCATCGGACATGATGGCCGTGCAGGGCACGTCCTCGGCGAGGTGATCGGCGTGCGTGGTTCCGAAGATCGGGATCGGTGACCGCGCTTGAGCCCAACCGGTCGCGTACGTGGAGTGCGTGTGGACGACGCCGCCGATGCCCGCCCACTCGCGGTAAAGCACGAGGTGCGTCGCCGTGTCCGACGACGGGCGGAGCTTGCCCTCGACGATCGCGCCCGACAGATCGACGACGACCAGATCGTCCGGGCCGAGCTTCGCGTACTCGACGCCGCTCGGTTTGATCGCCATCACGCCGCGCGCGCGATCGAACGCCGACACGTTGCCGAACGTGTAGATGGCAAGACCGCGCTTGGGGATCTCCTGGTTCGCTGCCCAGGCCCGCTCTTTCAACTCACGATAGGGCGATGTCATCGGCCTACCGCGCGAGCAGGTATGCGACGTCGTTCCAGCGCAGCTCGTTGCGCAGCTGGCGGAGATCCAGATCGGCGCCGAGCTTGATCGGCTCGATCCCGACCATGCCCGCGAAATCTTCCCATTCGCCCGCGCTGACCGCCTGGCAGAACGCCGCATGGTGCGCGCCGCCCGCTTCGATCCAGCCCTGCGCCCCGCGCTTGAAATCCGGCCGCGGGATCCACACCGCACGCGCCGTGGGCAGCTTGGGCATCGGGTGCTCCGCCGCCACCACGTCGAGCTCGGCCACGATCAGGCGCATGCGCCCGCCCATGTCCACGAGCGTCGCGTTGACTGCCGTTCCCGGGCGCGCATCGAACACGAGCCGCGCCGGAGCCGCCTTGCCGCCGATCCCGAGCGGGTGAACCTCGAGCGAAGGCTTCGAGCCGGCGATGGAGGGGCAGACCTCGAGCATGTGCGCGCCGAGCACGCGCTCCTTCCCCTTCACCAGATGATACGTGTAGTCCTCGATGAACGAGACGCCGCCCGGTCGCCCCGCGGTCATCACCTTGCCGAGGCGCACGAGTGCCGCCGTCTTCCAGTCGCCCTCGGCGCCGAAGCCGTAGCCCTGCGCCATGAGCCGCTGGCAGGCCAGGCCCGGCAGCTGCTTCAGGCCGTGGAGATCTTCGAACGTGGTCGTGAACGCGTGAAAGCCGCCCTCGTCCAGGAACCCGCGCATCGCGAGCTCCTGCCGGGCGGCGTAGCGCAGGTTTTCGTGCAGCTCTCCGCCGCGACGCAGCGCGGGCGCGACCGTGTAGCTCTCGTAGTACTCGTTCAGCAACGCTTCGACGTCGGTGTCCGCGACCTCTGCGATGCAAGCCGCCAGGTCCCCGACGCCATAGCCGTTGATCGACCAACCGAACTTGATCTGCGCCTCGACCCGATCACCACCCGTGACCGCGACCTCGCGCATGTTCATACCGCCGAAGCGAGCGATCTTGAGCTGCCTGGACTCGGCCATGGCGAGCGCGCTGCGCGCCCAACCGGCGAGCTCTTCCACCACGTCGGGATCCTGGTAGTGGCCGACGACGATCTTGCGATTCATTCGCAGCCTGGCGCCAATGAACCCGTATTCCCGGTCGCCGTGGGCGGACTGGTTCAGGTTCATGAAGTCCATGTCGATCTCGCCCCAGGGCAGCTCCTGGTTGTGCTGCGTGTGGAGGTGGGCGAGCGGCCTTTGCAGGCGTGTCAGCCCGGCAATCCACATTTTCGCCGGCGAGAAGGTGTGCATCCAGGTGATGACGCCGGCGCACTCGGGCGCCGCGTTGGCCGCCAAACAGATCTGTTCGATGGCATCCGGCCCGGTCAGGGTCGGCTTCCACACCACCCGCGCGGGTAATTTTCCGGAGCGATCGAGGGCCTCGGCGATCTGCCGCGAGTTGTTCGCGACCTGCGCGAGCGTCTCCTCCCCGTAGAGGGTCTGACTGCCGGTGAGGAACCAGATCTCCCGAGCCTGCTGCCCGACGCCATTTTTCATGATTTTCCGCATTGTGAGCGTTCACATAGTGTATGTCAAGAGCTGATAAGATGCCCCGCCGAATGACCTCCCCAGCTCCCAAGACAGAGAAGCGGCGCCACGCGGTGATGACGGACGTGGCGCGCCTGGCCGGGGTCTCCTATCAGACGGTCTCGCGCGTCCTCAACGAGAGCCCGCTCGTGCGCGGCGAGACGCGAGAGCGGGTCCTCGCGGCGATTCGAGAGCTCGACTACCGACCGAACTCGGTCGCGCGCGCTCTCGTGACCGGGCGCTCGAAAACCCTCGGCGTGGTCACGTTCGATACCAAGCTGTACGGCCCTGCCTCCACCTTGCTCGGGATCGAACAGGCGGCCCACGACGAAGGCTACGCGGTGAGCATTTCCAGCCTGCGCTCGCTCAACCGGGACACCGTCCTCGCCGCCATCGAGCAGCTCCGAGACCACGGGGTGGACGGCGTGGCCGTGATCGCGCCGGTGCGCGCGGGCTTCGACGCGCTCAAACACGTGAGACCCGACTTCCCCGTGGTCGCCGCAGCGGTGGGGTCTGCCGCCTCCATTCCCGTCGCGAGCGTCGATCAAACCGCGGGCGCCGCAGCCGCCACCCGCTACCTCCTGAGCCTCGGCCACAAGACGGTCTGGCACCTCGCCGGGCCCGCGGATTGGACGGAGGCGGAGGACCGGATCGAGGGCTGGGCCGCGGAGCTCGAAGCGGCGGGCGCAGAATTGCCGGACGTGCTGCGGGGCGATTGGACACCACGCTCCGGCTACGAGCTCGGCGAGCGCTTGCTCGAGATCCGAGAGCTCACGGCGGTGCTCGTGGCCAACGACCAGATGGCCCTCGGGCTCTTGCGCCGGCTGCACGAAGCCGGACGCCAGGTTCCCCGCGACCTCAGCGTGGTCGGCTTCGACGACATCCCCGAGGCAGCGTATCTGAATCCGCCGCTGACGACCGTCCGGCAAGACTTCAGCGAGCTCGGCAGGCTGTGTTTGCAGATCTTGCTCCGCCGCATCGAAGGGGAGCTCGAGCCGACACGCGTGGTCGTGCCGCCCGAGCTGGTGATTCGCGCGTCGACCGGCCCCGCCCGCAAGCGCTGAGCCGGCGAGCGAGCGGGCGGGCGTTGCCGGCTCAGAACGCGACGTTGGCCTGGAGCTTGACCACGTCCATGTCGGGCTTGTCACCCGCGTACGGACCGCCCTGCACGATGTGGTTGCCCGGGATCATGTCCTGCCCCCACGGCCACTTCTCGGCGATCGTCATGCGGTCGCCGTAGCGGTAGCGTGAGTACTGCAGGTAAATGCTCTCGCTCGACAGGAAGTGCGAGGAGAAGATCAGCCGCGACGTGATCGCCGAGAAGACTCGGCCGTCGTTGTCGAGATCGTAGTTGGCCTCGTCCCAGCGCAACATCACGCCGAGCCAGCTCAGCGGCTGCACGGTCACGTCGGCGCCGTACTTCAGCTGCCGGATCTCGTCCTGCGGTAGCACCGAGGTCTCCGGGAGGTTGAGCTTGGAGTTGACCATCAGCCCGAAGACGCTCGCCGTGACCTCCGGCAGCGCCTCCCCGGCTTGTTTGCCGAGGACGTTGGAGAGCGTGTTCTCGTAGAGGAACCCGAGGTTGAGCGTCGAGCCCGTGCCGGTGCTGTTACCGGGGAACTCGTCCCAGGCCATGTAGTTCGAGGCGAAGCCGGCGCCGCCGAGCGAGTGCATGACCTCGGTGCCGCCCTGCGCCAGCGCCCACCCGTTGCGGATGCGCGTGAACGAGGGCGAGACCCACAGATGCCCCGCGCGCGGAAGGCGCACGTTCAGCTCGCCACCGATCGTCGTGAATTTGGCGTCGGCTGCGTCCGCGTAGGCCTGCCCTTCAGCGCCGCGCTGGGTCAGGTTCGGGTCGCGTGTCCACTGATGGTTGAGGTGCACACCGACGTCGAAGGCCTCGCCGAACGCGAGCTTGAGGTGCTCGTAGTGCAGCAGGTCCAGGCCGACCGTGGCCTGGTAGGGCGCGGGCGAGAGGATGTTGAAGCTGCCGTCGCGGTTGGTACCGAAGCCCTGGGTCAGCGTGACCTTCAGATCGGTGCCGATGGGAACCGTCAGCTGCAGCTGCTCACCGAGCTGTCGAAAGCGCCCGAGCGTGTAGGTGTCGTACTTTTCGAAGTAGCCGAACGCGGGCCAGAACGAGCCCATGCTGAGCGCGACGTTGGGCTTCACGCTCCCGAGCTCGAAGTCCGTATCGAGCGTGACGTAGGCCAGGCCCGGCGCCCACCCCGCGTCGTAGTTGCGGAAGCCAGCGGCCTGGAACCAGTAGCCCATCCAACCGACCACGGCTTCGACGTGCTTCTTCTTGGCGTGGAAGAAGACCTCGGCCCAGTCCTGCTCTTGCAAGCGGGTGTACGCGAAGCTGTAGTAGTTGGCGTCGACGGTCCGGGTCGGGCCGTACGAGATCTGCATGCGCGACGGCCCCTGGTAGTCGCCGGGGTCGCGCCGCTTGCTGATGCCCAGGGTCATCGGCGCGCGGAAATAGCCGCTGACGGAGATCTCGAACTTCTTCTGCTCCGCGGCGGGCGTCGCCACCGTGGGCAAGGCTTCGGCCGTCGTGGTCTCCGCGGCATCGGGAGCTGGAGCGGATTCAGGCTGCTTGGACGGGCTCTCGGCGCTCGCGTCCTCGGGCTCGTCCGCCTCCGGGGCTGCTTCGCTGGCAGCTGCCGGAGCTGGAGCCGGAGCCGCGTCCGGCGCTGAAGCCGGCTCGCTCGGAGCCGCTTCTTGTGCGGCCGATTGGGCCGCGCTCGCGAGGACAGCGAGTGCGACGAGAGGTCGGAGTATTCGGAGCATGGCTTGTCTTTTGACCCTGGGACGCAGCCCTTACTTTCCGTATCCCGCCGCGACGATCGTCTGCTGGAGCGCGTCGACGACTTCCTTCGTGGCAGCGCCGTTGGCGACGACGCCTTCGTAGAAGCGGCCGCCATCGAAATCACTGTTGTCCCCTCCGATGGAGAGGATGATGGAGCCCTGCTTCTTCATCGGCACGTACCCCGGCTTCTCCGGACGGATCCCGTCGTAGGTGGTGATCAGGGTACCGCCCGTGGCGTCGCCGCCGTAGAGCGCGAACCGGCCCTTGCCGTCGTTCTTCTCGGCCGTATCACCGATCACCACCGCGGTGACGAAATCGTATTTCATCGGAAGCGCGGTCGAGATGCCGCGGTCCTGCTTGTTCTCCCAGCCGGCGTAGAGGCCGTTCTCGAGATCGGCCATCACCCAGGGGCCGCCCTGGACGCCCGTGCCCCAGATCACGCCGTTGCCGAGATAGACCGCTTCCATCGTGCCCTCGCGATCGTTGTTCGCGGTCCACTCGGCATTGCCGTAGTCGAAACAGCAGCCGTTCACGAGGTCCTTCTGGCTGCTGACCATGTACATGGTTTGCGGCTCGTCCCCGACCGCCGTCGGAGTCTTGCCGGGCCCCGTCAGGCCCTCGGCCGGATAAGGACACGCGTAGCAGTTGGCGCGGTAGCCCTCGTCAGGACGGAACAGCATGCCGTAGACGGTGCGGCCGTTGGCCGTGATTTTCAGGCGATTGGCTGGCACCGGCTTACCGGCGGTGGGCTTCGCGCTGCCGGGCGGCGCGGGCGTGAGGTGGTTCCCGAACGACGACTGATCGTAGACGATCGAGATGACGCAGGCGCTGCCAGCGCAGAAGGCTTCGTGCGCGGCGGCGTCTGCATAGCCGTCGATCACGCCGATGTCCTTCGTCGTCATGTCGCTGCGCTGCAGCTGATAGAGACTGCCGGCGTAGCTGCGCACGAGCAGGCGCACGGTGCTGTGCGCCGAGACGCACGGGTGGCCGGCTCCCTCGAGCACGTCACAGGGCAGTGCCCCCGGTGGAACGACGACCGGGCCGCCGCCGCTCTTGCCTCCGCTCGCGCCGCCGCCGACAGCGGACGAACCGCCAGTGCCGCTCAAAACGCCGGACGCATCGTAGGACCAACAGGCATTGGTGAAGACGCCGAACGACATCGACGCACACCACAAACTAAAGGCTCCGACTGAACGAACCTGGCTCATCGCAATACGAGTCGCTCGGGAAGGGGTGAACTACTGCTTTTTGAACACGATCGGGCCCGTGAACGTGCCCACGTTGCTCGGAGTGATCGGGCTGACGGTCATCGTATCGCCGGCGACACAATAGGAATATTCGGTCTGGTCTCCGAACTCCGTCGTGGTCACCAGCTTGTTTTCCGCGGCCATGTACGTGCCCTTGATTCCCTCGGGCGGATTCATCGACGACGCCAACACGATCCAGGCCATGTTGCCGGGCTGCTCGATCGGAGTCGTGCACGTGCACCCCATGGTTTGCGCGTTGTCGACGCAAACGGTCCTCGGGAGGCCGATCGTCTCGAAGCCGACACGATCGCACGTGGTGCCGAATCCGGAGACCTCCAGACACGCTTTCTCGAGCTCGATGGTCGCCGTGCCCTTGGTCGTCGTCGCATCGGTGTACATGCCGTCGGCGGTCGCGGTGAAGCCACCGGTCACCGTGATGGAACCTGTGACGTCGGCGGTCCTACAACCGAGTCCGACAGCCGCGAGATCGGCCTTGCCGCTGATGGTGATTTCGCAGGATTGCGACATCCAGGTGCCCACCGGGTCACCACCGCAGGCCGCGGCGTCTGCGCACGCGCCTTTCCCGTCGCCTCCGCCGCTGGCTCCGCCTTCCCCACCGCCGCTGCCGCCGTTCGGGGCCGCGCCGCCCGTGGGCATGCTCATCGCAC
>JALYWZ010000292.1 GCA_030852505.1 Myxococcota bacterium
CGGTTCGGCCGCGACTCGGGCAGCGCGGACTCGCGGTCACCCGTCGCGGGGACGGCTGCCGCCGGAGCCGCTGCGGGTGCCGGAGCTTTCGCCGGGGCAGCTGCTGTCGTCGGAGCCGTCGCCACGGGAGCCGCTGTCGCTGGAGGTGCGGCGGGCGGCGCTGGAGGCGGCGCCGCGATCACGCTGCTCTTGGCCGCGGCTTCGAGCGTGCGTTCGGCGAGCGCGACTTGCTGCTCGATGCGCGCTTTCGCGATACGCTCGGCGGCGCGCAGCGCCTCTTCCTGAACCTGTTCGACGATCGACGCGAGCTCGGGGAAGGTGCGCAGCGGGCGCCACTCGTCGCAGCCTTCGCGCCAGGTCAGAGATTCGAGGTTGACGGCACCGGTGGCCGCCTTGCTGCGCAGCTCGCTCAAGCGGATCGGCCCGACCGGCACGCCGTTGATACCGACGAACCAGCCATCGGCGGCCGGTTCTTGCGGCTTGGATGCGGCCTGACGCGCCGCAGCGATGGCCCGCGCGACGGCACGCGGTTGCACGATCGCGGTCGTCTCGTCTTCGTCCGGCGGCAGTGGCTCGTCGTCTAACGAGCGCACGCTGGCCGGCGCTGCGGTGGGCGCCTCGGGCGTCAGCGGTGCGATTTCACCCTCGGACGCTGGCGGCTCGGAATCATGGATGGCGTCGGCCCCCGAAATCTGGATCATGTACCCACATTTCCGGCACTTCATTCGCACCGACCGCCCCGAAACCTTCTCGTCGGCGAGCTGGTACTTGGCTTTGCAGCTAGGACAGAGAAACTTCATCCGGACCGAGCAGTAAACGTCGCGCCCGCGCGCGAGAATAGCCTGAACATAGCGCCTCGTCCTCCGAGTAGCGACGGGTATCGGCTGGCGGCCCTGCTTCACCGGCCAGGGAGCCCGCGCACTGGCGAAACTCCACGCATCGGCGTCTCGGCTCAGGGTGATTCATCGCTCGCTCGAGGCAGCAGGGCCGGCCCGGTCTCTTCACCCTCGGTACCGTCGTTCGGCGCGCCGCCGCGCCGGAAACGCTCGAGCGTCGCCGTTTGCCACTCGGCGAATTGGCCGCGTTCGATGGCCGCGCGCGCCCGCGCCACGAGGTCGGCATAAAACCAGAGGTTGTGCAGGCTGAGCAGGCGGTAAATCGTCAGCTCCTGAGCGACGTACAGGTGGCGCAGGTAGCTCCGCGAGTAGCCCTTTCGGCACGTGAAACACCCGCAGTCGGGGTCGAGGGGCAGCGGGTCGTTTCGATACCGTGAGTTTTTGATCACGATCCGCCCGTCGTTGACGAAGACCTGACCGTTTCGCGCGTTTCGCGTGGGCATCACGCAATCGAACAGATCCACGCCCCAGCCGATGGCTCGCACGATGTCTTCCGGAGTACCGACCCCCATCAGGTAGTGCGGGCGGCGCGGATCGACCGCGGGCCCGAGCTCCGACAGCACCCGATACATGTCCGCGATCGGCTCGCCGACACTGAAGCCGCCGAGGGCGATGCCGTCGAAGGGCTGCTTGGCGATTTCCTCGGCGTGCCGCAGCCGGAGCTCGATGTCGGTTCCTCCCTGCACGATGCCGAACAGCGCCTGCTCCTTGGCCTTGGCAGCGAGGCAGCGCTCGCCCCAGCGCAGCGTGCGGTCGACCGCCTCGACCAGCTCGGGTCGCGGCGAGCCGCCCTTCGGGCAGACGTCGAGCTGCATGGCGATGTCGGAGCCGAGCAGGCCCTGGACGCGCATCGCCTCCTCCGGGGTGAGCAACAGCTTCTTCCCGTCGAGGTGCGACTTGAACGCGAAGCCCCGCTCGCTGAGCTTCACGAACTCCCCCAGCGAGAACGCCTGAAAACCGCCGGAATCCGTGGTGATGACGTGAGGCCAGTGCGAAAACGCATGCAGCCCCCCCTGCTCCGCCACGAGCTCCGGCCCGGGCCGCAGCCACAGGTGGTAGGTGTTCATGATCACGATCCGAGCGCCCGTGTCGTGCACGTCTTCGGCGGTGAGCGCCTTCACGCTCGATTGCGTCGCGACCGGCTGAAACGCCGGCGTGAGCAGATCGCCGTGGCGCGTGTGGAGCACGCCCGCGCGCGCGTGCCCGGACGTGGCCCGAACCTCGAAGCTCAATCCGCTCGACGTGGGATCCACAGCGCATCTCCGTAGGAAAGGAACCGATACCCCGAGCTCAAGGCGTGCCGGTAAGCGGCGAACGTGCGGTCGTAGCCTGCAAAGGCCGAGACCAGCGCCAGCAACGTGCTCCGCGGTTGATGAAAATTCGTGAGCAGCGCATCCACCACCCGGAACCGATAACCGGGCTGAATGAGCAGCCGAGTCTCCGCGTCCTCCACGGCGTTCACTTCACCGGGGCGCGATGGGTCCGCGGCGCTCTCCAGAGCGCGCACGACCGTCGTGCCCACGGCCACCACCGGCGCGCCGCGCCGACGCACCTCGCTCACCGCTTCCGCCACCGAGCGCGGCACCGAATAGCGCTCGACGTGCATCGGATGCTGATCGAGATCGTCGGTGTTTACCGGCCGAAACGTGCCGAGCCCGACCGAGAGGTGGAGCCGCGCCGTGCGCACTCCGCGCGCTTCGAGGCGCGCGAGCAGCGCCTCGGTCAGGTGCAGGCCAGCGGTCGGCGCCGCGACGGAGCCGATCTGCTCGGCGTACACGGTCTGATAGCGCGTGGCATCTTCGGGCACGTCCCCTCGATCGAGGTAGGGCGGGATCGGCACGTGGCCTGCGCGTTCGAGCACGGCCTCGACGCTCTCCTTCGAGGCGACGGAGACCGCCACGTCGAGCACTCCGCCCTCGAGCGGCGAGAGCACCTCGACGGTGAGCCCCGCGTCGGCATCGATCAGCGTGCCCGCCGAGAGCGGCTTGTTCGCGCGCCCGAGCACTTGCCAGCGCTCGCGCCCGTCGCTCCGCGCCTCGACCGCTTCGACCTGCTCGATGAACAGAAACTCGACACGCCCGCCGCCGGGTCGCCGCGCCCCGAACACACGCGCGCGCCGCACGCGTGTCGCGTTCAACACCACGAGCGCACCTTCCGGCACGAGCTCCGGAAAGTCCACGATCCGGCTATCTCGAAGGCGCGCGTCGTGACCGCCGTGCCCGTCGCCGTCGAGCACCAAGAGCCGCGCTCCGTCGCGCGCGTGCGTCGGAAAGCGAGCGATGGCGGCGTCTGGAAGGTCGTAATCGAGAAGCTCGGTGCGCACGGGCCGCCTTCTCTAGCCTAAACAATTTCACCACGCGATCCCGACCCCGAGGCGCTTGTGAAATGACGCTAAATCGCATAGGGTCGCGCTACTTTCGAACAGGAGTAACCGTGAAGCCGCTCGTGAAACGCATCCTCATCGGTGTAGGTGCGGTCGTCGGAACCATCGTCGTCGGAGGTGGCGCGTTCGTCGGCTACCAAGTGCACGCATTCGGTTCCAGCATGGACACCGTCTATGACGTCCCGGTCCCGAACATCACCGCATCGAACGATCCGAGCGTGCTCGAGCGCGGCAAGCACCTGTCCGAATCCGTCGGCGGCTGCCTGAACTCCGACTGTCACGGCGGTGATCTGAGCGGCGGCAAGACCATGGAGTTCGGCCCACTCGGTAGGATCACGGGGCCCAACATCTCCAAAGCCGGCATCGGCGCGGCCTACTCCCCCGGGGAGATGTTCCGCGTGGTCCGACACGGCATCAAGAAAGACGGGCGGTCCGTGCGCTTCATGCCCTCGCACGAGATCGGCTGGTTGCCCGACTCCGACATCACGGCGATCGCCTCCTACCTGGCCACGTTGCCCCCGGCGAACAAGCCGAACGGCCCGATCGAGCTCGGCGTGCTGGCCAAGGTGCTGGATCGGATGGACGCCATCCACATCGACGTCGCTCGCCGCATCGATCACGAGAGCCCCGTCGTCGGCCCCGCACCCACGCCGACCGCCGAATACGGCAAGTACCTCGGCAAGCTCTGCACGGGCTGTCACGGCGAAACCCTGTCGGGCGGCCCGATCCCCGGCGCCCCGCCGGATCTGCCGATCCCCACCAACCTCACCCCGGACGAGACCGGCTTGAAGGGTTGGACCTACGAAGATTTCGATCGCTTGCTCACGCAAGGCATCAAGAAGAACGGTCAGAAGCTCAACCCGTTCATGCCGATCTCTTCGTTCGGCAAGATGGACGAGACCGAGAAGAAGGCGCTCTGGGCTCACCTCACGCAGGTGCCGGCCAAGCCGTTCGGTGGCCGCTAGAACGCCGATCAGTTGACTGCTCGGCGTTCTAGCCCTGTTCTCAGGGGCGGCACGCGCCGCCCTTCCCCGCCGAAATGAATTCGGCGGGGCCCCTCCCCACGCGCTCACTCATTTCGTCCGAGTTTTCCGCCAATCGCGGCAGATTCCCAACCGCTTGTCACTCTAGCCTCATGACGGAACGCTTCAATCGACGAGGCTTGCTGGTCGCCACGGCGGGCCTCGCCACCCTCGCGGGTTGCAAAAAGCTCCCCGCGACCTGCCCGCCCGGGAACATGAATGGCGACGAGCTCGCCGTTCGCACGACGCTCGGTTACGTTGACCAGACGCCCGATCCCGGAAAGCCCTGCGTCCGCTGCACTCAGTACATCCCCGCAACCGGCGGCGATCACTGCGGCGGATGCAAGCTCATGAAAGGCCCGATTCACCCGAACGGCTACTGCCGGGCCTTCGCGCCCGTCTAAGCTAGCCGTCGTAGGTGATTCCGAGCCGATTCATCTTCCGCCACAGCGTGGTCGGACTGATGTCGAGGGCTTCGGCTGCGCGCTCGCGGCTGCCCTCGCTCTGGCGCAGCGCGGACTCGACGGCTGCACGCTCGGCGTCGTCGACGATGTCGGCGAGGGTGCGGCCGCTGCGGGTCTCGGGCGCCTTGGGGCCGCGCGGCAGGATATCGTCCACGCGGATCACCCCGCCCGTGCACAGCGCCACGGATTGCTCGACCATGTTCTCGAGCTCGCGCACATTTCCGGGGAAGTCGTAGGCGTCGAGCCGCTCCATCACCCCTTCTCCGAGCCGGACCCGCGCGTTCATTCGGCGGCTGTGCTTCTCCAGGAAATGCTCGACGAGCAGCGGGATGTCCTCGCGGCGTTCGCGTAACGGCGGCAAGCGAAACCGCACCACGTTCAAGCGATAATAGAGATCCTGACGGAACCGGCGCTCCTCGACGGCCGTCGCGAGGTCCACGTTGGTGGCGGCGACCACGCGGATGTCCACCTTGATCGCCTTGTTCTCGCCGACGTGGCGGATCTCGCCCTCTTGCACCGCGCGCAAGAGCTTGGCCTGGAAGGCCGGCGTGGTCTCGGCGATCTCGTCGAAGAAGAACGTGCCGCCGTCGGCTTCCTCGAACAGACCCTTGCGGGCCGCGACGGCGCCGGTGAAGGCGCCGCGCGCGTGGCCGAAGAGCTCGCTCTCGAGCAGGGTCTCGCTGATCGCCGCGCAGTTCACGGTCACGAACGGCCGCTGGGCGCGCTTGCTGTTGACGTGGACCGCACGCGCCACGAGCTCCTTGCCCGTGCCGCTCTCGCCCGTGATCAGCACCGTCGCGTCGGTCGGCGCGATCTTGACCACCCGCGTGAGCACGTCCCGGATCGCCTGCGAGCGCCCGACGATGTTCTCGAGGTGGTACTTCTCCTTGAACTCGCGGGCGAACAGCTGGACCTGGCCCTGGAGCTTCCGGCTCTCGAGCGCGCGCGAGACCTTGACGATCAGCTCCTGCTCGGTGAACGGCTTCTGGATGTAGTCGAACGCGCCGGCGCGCATGGCCTCGACCGCGTTTTCGATCGTGCCGTATGCCGTCATCACGATCACCTCGGTCATCGGCTGCGCTTCCTTCACGCTGCGCAAGACGTCGATGCCGTCGTACTCCCCCATTCGGAGGTCGGTGATGACTACGTCGTAGGCGCCCGTTGCGCCGCTCTCGCGCCCTTGCTCACCGCTCGCCGCCTCGTCGACTTCGTAGCCGGCTCCGCGCAGCATCATGGCCAGCGTGGTGCGCATGTTGCGCTGATCGTCGACGACTAGAATCTTTCCCATGAGTGGCGCAGAGGAGCCCCGAAAACCGCGGGCGACATCCGAAGCGAGTCGCCGAGTCTAGCTCGGTCCGGTCCCCGCTGCCGCAGTTCTCGCGGGGCGCCGCACGCCTCCCGCGCCCTCGCTCGGTTAGTCCGAGCTTTCGCCGATTTAGCCGCGGTCGTGAGCGACGGGCTGACTAACGCCGGTAGAACAGCAGGACCAGGATCGCGAAGGCCACGCCCAGGATGCCGATGGCGTACCCGAGCGTCCCCGGCGGCAGGCCGCGCCGAACCGGTGCCTCCCGGGCCCGCAGGCTCGGAAGCGCCGGGGCGGCCAGCGCCGGACCCGGCCCGAGCT
>JALYWZ010000293.1 GCA_030852505.1 Myxococcota bacterium
GAGGTGGCCCTGGCGCGGGTCGAGCGCATGCGGCGCATCGGGCCCCGCATCAAGCTGCTGTTGATGCTGCCGAGCGGTGACGCCGTGACCGTACACATGCCGAAGAACGAGGTCGACGAGCTCGGGATCGAGAGCGGCGACCGCGTGCTGGTCGATCTGAAAGACGCCAAGGTTTTCGTCGAGGACTACGCGATATGATTCACTCCGACGTCGCGGCGACGGTGGGCCGTACGCCGCTGGTCGAGCTCGGAAGGTTGCGGCGCTCCCTCGGGCTCGGAGCGCGCCTCGTCGGCAAGCTCGAGTCACACAACCCGTGCGGCAGCATCAAAGATCGGCTGGGCGTGGCCTTGATCGAGGACGCCGAGCGGCGCGGGCTCTTGAAGCCCGGCGCGACGATCGTCGAGAGCACGAGCGGCAACACCGGGATCGCCCTCGCGTTTCTGGCGGCGGCGCGCGGCTACAAGCTGGTCGTGACCATGCCCGAGCGCATGTCGCGCGAGCGCGCGGCTTTGCTCAATTACTTGGGGGCCAAGGTGGTGCTCACGCCGGGCTCGCTGATGCGCGACGCCGTCGCCAAGGCCGACGCTCTGGCGCGCGAGCTACCCGGCGCGGTCCAGCTCCACCAGTTCGAGAACCCGGCGAACCCCGAGATCCACCGCCGCACCACCGCGCCCGAGATCTGGAAGGACACCGAGGGCGAGCTCGACGTGTTCGTGGCCGGCGTCGGCACGGGCGGCACGATCACCGGCGTGGGTGAGTACCTGAAAGAAAAGAAGCCGGCCCTCCGAGTGGTGGCGGTCGAGCCGCAAGCGGCCGCGGTGCTGAGCGGGAAGAAGCCGCGCAATCACCTGATTCAAGGCATCGGCGCCGGCTTCATTCCGCCGATCTTGAACCGGCAGGTGATCGACGAAGTGGTGTCGGTGAGCGAGGACGAAGCTTTCGACCTCGCCCGGCGGCTCGCGCGCGAAGAGGGCATCTCGGCCGGCATTTCCTCGGGGGCGACGCTGGCGGCGGCCTGCCAGGTCGCGCGGCGCCCCGAGTACGAGGGAAAGCTCGTGGTGGTGATGCTCGGCGACTCCGGCGAGCGCTACGTGAACACGCCGCTGATGCAGGAGCTGATCGCGAGATGACGCGCCTCGCGAACGGCAGTAAAGTCCGCCGCGAATGCTGGCTTTTCGTCTTGGGCGTGGGAGCCGCTGGCTCGCCGGTGCATCGACGCTGTTCGGGGTGCTCTGCCTAGCGAGCGAGGGGAGCGCGCAGCCCGCGCCGCCGCCTGCCGCGTATCCGCCCGCCGCGTATCCCGTCGCGCCCGGCGTGTACCCGGTCGCCTATCCCTATCCAGTGCCCGCGGGCTCCGCTTCCTGGGCGTACGACTATCCGCCGGTCTATCCGTATCGAGATGGCATGCCGCTGCCTCCCGGCTATCACCTGGAAGAACGGCCGCGGCGCGGGCTCGTGATCGCGGGCTGGCTCACCGCGGGCATTCCGTACGCGCTCGGGCTGACGGTGGCGGCGAGCGCTGACTTCGGCAACGAGAGCGGGTGGCTGGCGGTGCCGTTCGTGGGCCCGTGGCTCACGCTCGGCAGGCGCGATTACGGCTGCGACGAACGGGAAGAGGGCGAGGAGGATCGCTCGTGTCTCGAGGACACCGTCGTGGCCCCGTTGATCCTGTCGGGCATCGCGCAGACCGCGGGGGGCACGCTGCTCCTGGTCGGGTATCTGGTGACCAAGAACTACGCGGTGCGGAACGACGTGAGCTCCGTCGTTTTGCCCTCGCGGGTGGGCTCGGGCTACGGCCTGACCTGGACCGGCGGATTCTAGAGCCGTTTTTCACCTGCCGGGCCGTGAGCGTGCACGGGCACGGGCAGTTTGCGGGGAGAGCACCTCACGCTTCGGTGTTCACGTAGCCGACCCAGTACGGGTGGAGCAACGTCACGATCAGCGTAATGGCGGCGACGAGCAGGAACGCGGTCCAGCGGGCGCCGTGGGTGAGCGCGACCAAACGAGCGTCGATGAAGTCTTCGAGCGCGCTCTGGGCGCTTGCCGGATCGCTTTTCGTCTGCTCGAGAAAGCCGGCGGTCGAGCAGATTTCCGCGATGCGCAGCGTGCGCGCGAGCTTCTTCAGGAACCAGCGCGTCGTGACCGACTGCTTCTCACCGGGGTCGTTGCGCTCGAGCTTGTCGAGCAATGCGCGCGACGCGGACTTGACGCTGACGGCGCCCGGGACGCGGGCCAGCGCTTCACACGCCGGGAAGCTCTTCAGCGCTAGCCAGTGCGAGAGGCGCCGCGAGCGGCCGCGGGCGACGCGCGAGGCGGCCGCGACGAGCGCCGTCTTCTGCCCGAGCGCGAAGTAGAGGGCAGGCAAGCCGAGGACGTACGCGAGTGACACCCACGTTTGGGGCATGAGCAGCAAGATCAGCAGGACCAGGACGGCCCCGGGGCCGCCCGCGCGCGCCGCGGGCATTCCGCCCATGCCGCGCCACAGATCTCCCGCAACGAAGCCGAACGAGACCCAGCTCACCAGCGTGCCGAACACGACGTAGGCGACGAGCAACGCGAGCCCGCGCCCGACGGCCTTGGCGATCACCCACGGCATGCGCTCTTCGCGCTCGCCGACCGAATGTCCACTCACCACGCGGCGAGGGTACAAGGTGGCGGTGCCGGGCACAACCTCCCTCACTGGGCGACGGTTCGTTCGAGCGGCACGAGCTGCAGGTTCATGAGCACGACCTGATCGGGGGACGTGCAGGCCGAGATCAGCTCTCGGATGCGTTGGTAGTGCTCGACGTGGAGGCGGCGGATCTTCTCCAGGCTGGAGGTGTCGATCGCGAACAAGTTGAACGAGAACAGCGCGCTCGCCGGCGCGCTGCCGTCGCGCAGGCGTTCGACTGCGGCTTCGGCGAAGTGCAACTTGAGGCGGCGATTGTCGGCCTCACTCGGTCGTGTATCGACCGTGAGCACGCGCCGCAGCTCCCAACGCCCGCGCCGCAGCCGGATCTGTCCGGCCTTCGCGAGCTCGGAGAGGTAACGGCGTTCCTCTTCGAGTGACAGCCCGAGGCACGCGGCGATGAAGCCGGGCTCGTGCCGCGGGAGCTTCCGGTACTGCTCGAGCTCGAGGGCGCGGAGCACGCCGTGGCTCCAGGGCAGCTCGTAGGCCAAACGACGTTGGGCTCGGAGATCGCGATAGGCCGCGCGCGTGCTGGGCAGGCTCTCGGGATCGACGAACAGCGCCACGAAGTCGAGCAAGCGTTGCGTGGTGGTCTCGATGATCGCGAGCAGCTCCGGAAGCTTGGGTTCGGTGGCGCCGCTCACCCAGCGAGCGACGGTCGTGCGGTCGGCGCCGACCGAGGCTGCGAGCTCCACGATCGGCCACTCCTCCATCAGCGTGCGCACGAGCTCTGCGACGCCCGCGGTGCGGCGTACGTCCGGAGCGCTGGCTCCACGGTCCGAGAGAAAGCGCTCGAAGCAGTGAGCGAGGTCGATGCCGACGCGCGCGGCCAGCCGAAAGAAGGCGCTCGCGACGGGCGCACGGCGGCCGTGCTCCCAGGTGTAAAGCACGTTGCTCGTGTAGCCGAGGCGGCGGCTGAGACCGGCCTGGGAGCGCTCTCCACGTAGCGCGCGGATCAGCTCTTTTGATGCCGCTTCATGATCCATATCTGTCAGAATACATCGTGACAGCCGCGAACGAGCACATGTTTTGTTGCGGACTGAGCTAGCCAGCCGCTCGGGAAGGCGTAGTGTGCGGGGATGCGTTTCACGGCGGCGTGTGTCTGGGCTCTCTTCCTGCCCGCGGCGTGCAGCTCGGACGGCGTACCGAAGACCGATAGCGGGCAGACGGGCAGCGTGGGCTCGAGCCCGAATGAGTGCCGTGCCGCGGGCGACTGCGAGCAGCGGGTGCGCGGGGAGCTCGCGACGTTCACGGCACCGGTCGCGGGCCGCGGCGACATCGAGTCGACCGAATGCGTGAACGCCAGTCTCTCCAGCGGACACCGGGGGCCGAGCTGTGTCTGTTACCTTTCGGGCGGCGGAGCGCGGGCGCTCGGTCCCGCGGGCGTCGACTGCTTCGTCTATGGCCGCGGCGGCGACTGCCTCGCTCCGGGGCCGGACTTTGCCGGTTGTGACGTGAACGACCCGACGAGCTGCGACGAAGCTTGCGCCGAGCTCGAACCGGCACTCGAGGCGGACGCCGCTCGGACGTTCGAGGCGTCGAGCTTTTACCAGGCCTGCGAGAACCAACTGTGCCAGACGGTGATCGAGCTCGACGGGCGCTGCTTCCCCGAACAATCGTATCAGTCCGGACGCTCTTACGACTGCGCCCTCGGAGCCGAGGCCATTCTGGCTGCCGAGCGTGAAGCGCGCCAAGCACCCAATCACGAAGCGCTCCCCGAGACGCGCTCGCCGTACGTTGCCGGCACGGACGGCTTCGTGAAGCTCGTGGTGGTGCAGAGCTACGTCGGCCCGGAGGCGTCGCCGCCGTCGTTCGGAGTCGGAGCCCAGTTCGCCGAGATTGCACCGGGCGAGAAGGCGAGCTTCGGCACCATCCTCGATCCGCTCGAGGGCGTGGACGACTGCGGGGTGTTCCAGGGAGGCGGTGCCGGCTCGGCACTGCAATCACGTTCCACGAGGCGGCCGAGGTCAGTCTTTTGGACGCCGGCAAGCGGTGGCCGCTCGAGCGTAGCGTCGCGGCCAACGAGCTCTTCACGTCGTATGGGCTCGAGCTCGATCTCGAGAGCACGCCGCCACGCTACGGGGAGCGCTACGGCGTGCACGTGGAGGGCGGCTGGTTCGGGGAGGGGTTCGATTCGGCGGACGGGCTGCGCCTGCCCGAGGCGCTAGAGGTATCGACGCTTTCCACTGCCGAACACCTCGCACAGGACGAGCTGGCGCTGGCTTGGACCGGACGCGGCGAGGAGCCGCTCTACCTGCACGTGATCGCCGGGCGAGAATGGAACGGGACTTTCGAGAGCGTCCAGCTCGAGTGCCTGATGCGAGACGACGGAGCCTTCACGATCCCCGCGTCGGTCCTGCAGGCGATGCCCGCGGGCTTTGCGAGCGTCACGATCGAGCGCCGGCAGCGCGACGTCGTGACGTCGGGCGCTCACTCCCTGGTGCTCGAGGGGGTGGTGTATTCATCGCATCGGCTGGCGCTTGGGCCTACCTGTGAGAACGCCGCGGCGCTCGATGCCTGCTTCGCCGGCGCCGAGCGGGTCAGCGCCGCGTACTCCGAATGCGGGCTCGAGGCGCCGCTGCTCGGGGCGCAGTGTCCTCGGTTCCTGGCAACCTCGTGCAGCATCTGCCCGGAGTACTTCGACTGCGTGGCCGAGGGCACACGTTGCACAGACGAAGGCTTCACGACTCCCGGCAGTTGTATTTGTCCGGATTGAGCGGACATGCTCTAGTGCTGACGGGCGCGGCTGCCACGCGGTTCAGCGAACGATCTGGAACCTGCGGCCGGGGAACGACGCGCGTCGCGCTCTTTCCCGCGAGGATCCCACCGGCCAATCACTCAGCACGGGGGCTCGGGATGCAGTGCCTTGCATCATGCATCGATGATTGATCGGAATGCGGCTGGATCAGGCTAGCTCGAGGCGCTTCCTGGCTTCCGCGTAGTGATCGCTGACGCTGAAGATAGAGACGTCGCGGGCTTCGGCATTTCGGACGATGAACCGGAGGCGCTCGGGGCCAGCTGGCGGCAACTGCGTGGCGCCGCCGGCCGCGCGGCTCACGGCGGTGAGCAGGGTGTGGAGATCGCCCGCGGCGAGCAACGCGGTGCGCGAGGCCCACTGAAGGACGGCGGTGCCGATCTGGCTCGAGCGGGTGCTGACGAGGGGGGCGATCTCGCGGGCCAGGGGGGCGAGCTCTTCGATGAGCTCGGGGGCGAGCACGGGGCCGATGCGCTCGGAGGCGTCTTTGGCTTTGCGGGCGTCGACGCCGGGCTGGAGGGCGCCGTCCGGGACCAGGCTCGAGATCAGTCCGCCGAACAGGGGGACGAGCTCTACGGGGGAGGTGCGGGCGATGACCGGAGCCTGGACCGCCAGGACCTTGAGCGCGCGGATCAAGAGCGCGAAGCGGACCGCGTCGTCGGAGCTCTTCAAGAGGTCGGGGCCGATCAACAGGCGTGCGGGCAGCGAGCTCAGCGGCACGACGTTCATGCCGACCGACGGCGAGACCAGGATTTCTATCGAGTCGAGGCCGAAGCTTTCGGCGACCTTCTGGGCATGCGCGAAGTAGGCGAGTGAGCCAGGGGGCAGGGGCGTGGCTCTGAGCGCGCGCAGGTCGACCGGGTAGGCCTTGTCGAGGAACGCGCCCGTGCGCTCGATCAGCTTGCGGATGCGCGGGTCGAGCAGCTCCGGGGCGAGCAGGTCGTCGAGGTTGCGCGCTCCGGCGG
>JALYWZ010001016.1 GCA_030852505.1 Myxococcota bacterium
CGGGTAGGCGCCATGGATGACGCGGGCCCCGCGCCGCACCAGGCGCCGCGTCAGCCGCCCCAGCACGAACGCCAGGATCAGGCCGGCGATGAGCGTCAACGGCGCGGTGATCGCCGTGCTGCTAACCCCGGTGCCCTCGACGGCGCGCTCGAGCGAAGACCAGGCCGAATCGAGCAAAGCTTTCGGGTCCATATCTCTCCTTTCACGACGCAGGCGGCGCCCCGCGGATGCCGAGACCGCTCTTCCGTCACAGTCGCTAGATAACAGAGCTCAATCCCCACCGCACCGCATCCGCAGGGCCCGAACGGCGGCGTCGAAGCCTCGCTTTCATGGCGCTGCGGCGCGGGGTGCTGGTCGTTTCCAGAGGACCTGCCGACGGGTCTCGAAGCGGGCCGCCGCGGCTTTACGCCCGCCGCCAGAGGCGCACCGCGCGCGACCAGCGCCACACCACCGACCACGACGAAATCGACGTGCTGATCGAGCAGGGCCTCAAGGATCGCGCGAAAGTTCGTCTCGCCTACTGGATCCCGTATTCCTTGAGCCGGCGGTAAAACGTGCGCCTCGGGATGCCGCTGAGCTCTGCGGCTTTCACGCGGTTCCAGTTGCACTCGCGCAGGGCCTCGATGATGCGCTCGCGCTCGGTGCGGTGGTGCTCCGAGAGCGTGCGGCGCTCCGTGGCGCGGTTTTGCGCGGCGGTCGGCGTGGCGCGCTCTTCGTCGCTGCCGGCGCGGGCCGTGGGGAGGTCGAAGTCGGTCGGGGAGAGCTCTTCTTCGTCGCTCATCACCCACGCGTTCAAGAGCACGTGCTCGAGCTGACGGACGTTGCCGGGCCAGTGGTAGCCGGCGAGCAAGCGCAGCGCTTCGCGCGACACGCTCTTCTTCTCGCGCTTGTAGCGGGCTGCGAACAAGCCCAGAAAGTGATCGACGAGCTGCGGGATGTCTTCGAGGCGCTCGCGCAGCGACGGCAAGCGGAGCTCCACGACGTGGATGCGGTAGTACAGATCCTCGCGGAATTTGCCGTTCGCGACCATGTCGGACAGGTCGCGGTTGGTCGCGAAGATCATGCGCACGTCGACCGACTGCTCGGTGGTGCCGCCGACGGGGCGCACCATGCCGTCCTGCAAGATCCGCAGCAGGCCCGCCTGCATCTTGGCCGGCGTTTCGCCGATCTCGTCGAGCAGGATCGTGCCGCCGTCGCACTCGCGGAACAGGCCCTTGCGCTCGCGGTCCGCACCGGTGAACGCGCCGCGGACGTGACCGAACAGCTCGCTCTCGAGCAGGTTCTCGGGAATGGCGCCGCAGTTCACGCCGAGCATCTTCTTGTCGGCGCGCGGTGATGCGGTGTGGATCGCGCGCGCCACCATTTCCTTACCGGTGCCGCTCTCGCCCGTGATCAACACCGGCACGAGCGTATCCTTGACGCGCTCGATCAAGGCGTAGACGCGGCGCATGGCCGAGCTCGTGCCGACCAGGCCGTGGTAGCCGAAATGGCCGTACAGCGTCTCGCGCGTCTCGCGCAGCTTCTGCCGCGTGCGCTTCAATTGTTCGGTGCGGCCGCCGAGCAGCTCGCGGAGCCGTGCCTGAGCGTCTTCGAGCCGCCGGTTGGCCTCTTCGAGCTGGTCGGCGCGGTCCTGGTTTTGGCGGATCAAGCGCGCGTTTTCGAGGGCAATCGCCACCTGATCGGCGAAGGCGCGCAGCGTCGGCAGCTCGCGCTCGAAGTGCGCGCCGGGCCGATGGCGCGTCTCGACGTAGAGCGCACCGATCGCCGTGCCGTCGGGCGACAGGATCGGCACGCAAGCGACGGACTCGAGCAGCAGCTGGTGCACGGACGCGAAGCCCGCCATCCGCGAGTCGCTCTGGGCATTCAGCGCCACCACCGGCTCGCGCGTCGCCAGCACGGATTCAGCGATCGAGCGTGAGAACTCCTCGGCCGGTGGATCGCCGCCCCAGGACTGCGACGCGTAGACGCGCAGCGCGCTGCCGCCGACCTCGCGCAGCACGACGTAGCCGCGTTCGGCGCGGGTCATCTCCACGGCGTGCTCGGTGATACGCCGCGTGAGGCGCTCGACGTCGAGCTCGCCCGTGAGCTCCGCGTTCACCTCGAGGATCCGCGCCAGGCGTCGCTCGAGCGGCGTCACGGACGACTGAGAGATGTTGCTGCTCGAGTTGCCGAACACCTTGCTCGGGCCGCGCGTGCTCGCTCCGGCCGACAGCCCCGGCGTGAACGGCAAAAACTCGGTCGCGGCCGTGGCGACGGCCGGCAAACCGGCTCGCAGCGCCGCGCGGCGCGGATCGTTCCAGTACACCT
>JALYWZ010000294.1 GCA_030852505.1 Myxococcota bacterium
GGGAACCTAGCGCGGTTCGCGGGGGTTGAAAAGGGTGAAGCCGCGCGGGTGGCTCCGGGTGGCGAGGGCTTGACCAGGGAGCGGAGGCTCGATAGACCGGCGAATCATGAAGATTGCGACCGTTCGTTCCGTCTGCGAGTGCCAGGCCAAGCTCGGGGCCGACGTGGACGAGCAGTGCAATGCGCTGAAGGGCTGGGCCTGGGATACGCGCCGCCGGGTGTACTCGGCGCCGGCCACGGCCAAGCGGGTGACGGATCAGCGCTTCGACGTGGGCTGGATGTGCCCGCTGTGCACGCGCAACGTGCTGCGCTCGTTCGACGTCTCGGCGCTCGGCTATCGCGAAGAGCGCGCCGCAGTCTGAGTCTTACGCGGCGCGCGACGTGAGGCCGTTGCCGAGCTCGACGGAGGTGATCAGCGAGCGCAGGACCGTGGCGCGCGCGGTGTCGTGTGCGCGCTCGCGGAGCCACAGGGCTTGGGTGAGCGCCTGGCGCGCGTCGGCGACGCGCCCCATGCGCCAGCTCTGCGCGGCGTAGAGGGTCCACAGACGCGCGTCGGAGCCGGCTTTGAAGCAGGCTTCACGGAGGAGCACGAGCGCCTTGCGGTCGTCGCCGCGGCGGCGCTGGCGACGAGCCCGCTCCACGCACTGCTCGAGCTCATCGACCACGACGGGCTGCTCGGAGGCTGGGGGGCGGCGACGCTTGGACATGGTGTCCCCCGGCGATGCGACTTGCGTGCCAGAGCCGCGGCCCGGTCGAGCGCTCCCTGAATTACCCCGCGGAGGTCGCGGCCAGCCTGGAATTCCGGCGGGATTTTGCGGAGGGCGTGGGGGCGCTGGCGCGGGCGACAGAGCTTTGACGGCGGCGTGTTAGCCGCGGCGGTGTATCGACGAGACACGGGTCCGGACAATCTTGTCCGGATCGGCGCGCGACACAGTGGCGAAAACGAGTGCGAGTCCGAAACAATGCGGGGCCCGGAGGCCCCGCACGTGGGGGCTCCGGACGGCTACTCGCAGGTCTCGAGAGTCGCCGAGTCGTCCGGGTAGAAGCAGATGCCGCGGTGACCGAACGCCGTCAGGAACTCCTGCGGGCTCTCGGTGTACTCGTAGCACTTGTGCTCGCCCAGGCAGTCGGCGTCGCAATCGCAGAGCGGGTAGCAGAGGCCCTGATCGCCCTGGCCGCCCTCCTCGAAGCGCGGGAAGCAGATCCCGGGCGCCGGCTCGCTCTCGTCTTCCCAACCGCACTGGCCCGGCGCGCCGAAGGTGCACTCGGACACGCAGATCGACTCGATGTCCATGTCGTTGTCGTCCACGAAGGTGGCGCAGCGGCCGAGGCAGCTGTCTTCGGCGGCCTCGCCGTCGCACGGCGTGCCGTCGACGTCGCCCGTGACCTCTTCGTCCACGCACGCGCCGCTCTCGGGATCGCAGAACATCGCGTCGGGGCAGTCGTTGTTGCTCGCGCACTGCGGGTAGCAGGCCGTGGTCGGCTTGCGGCACTGCCCGTCGACGTCGCAGAGCTCATCGGCGCCGGGGCAATCGGTGTCGGCTTCGCAGGCCTCGCCCGTGATGAGGTAAAGGAGCGAGCAGGCCATCTCCGGGCGGTTGTGGCACTTGGCGTCGAGCGCCGTGGGCGTGCCCATCGTGCAACCCTCGAGGCAGATACCGGCCGCGCCCTCCTCCGTGTCGAACACCAGGCAGACGTCGTTGGCTCCGGGGCAATCCGCGTCCGCGAAGCAGCCGGCCGTGCACAAGCCCCGCGGGATGCCCGAGTCTTCGGCCGTCAGACACTCGAGGTCGCCGCAGCTGGTGTTGGTGATGCACTCTTGCCCGACGCTCACGGCCGTGCTTCCGGACCCGCCCGTCGTCGCCTTGCCGCCGGTGCCCGGTGCGCCTGCGGCAGTGCCGCCCACGCCGCCCGTCGGAGCTCGACCGCCCGTCGCGCCACCGCTGCCACCATTCGACGAGCCGCCGAGCAGGGTCCCGGACTCGCCGGCGTTCGTGTCGGATCCGCCCGTCCCGCTCTTGCCGCCCTTTTCTTCGTTCCCACCGGTTGCTTCGTCGCTGCCGCAACCGGCGAAGAGCGTCGAGACGCCAACGATCGTGCACAAAGCCAGCCAAGCCCGTTTGGTCATGTTCCGAAAGCCTCCTGCCGTCTTCAAGGAATCGAAAGCCTGTCCATGGACTTGGTGTCCCGAAGCTGGCCTCGCGGTTCAAGCTTTGCTCGGGGGCCCACTGTGAGGCAAGCGCGATCGCGGCGTTTACCGAACGCGCTCGTCGCGAACGCCGGCGGAATTTTCCCGGCTGGCTCCCGCCTCGCGCGAATCTGGTGGGTCGACTGGGACTCGAACCCAGGACCAACGGATTAAAAATCCGCTGCTCTAACCGACTGAGCTATCGACCCGTTTGGGCGGCGAGGTCTTTCACAGCATGCGCCCCGGGTCAACGTCCGCGGTGCACGACCGGGAGGCCGGGCCGCCGTCCAACGGCTTCTAGGGCTTGATGACGGCTAGCATCTCGCGCACGGATTTGAGAAGCGCGGCCTCGGCGCTGGCTCCGAGCGCGGCGCCGGCGCTGAACAACGCGAAGCTCACGTAGTCGTGGAGCATGCGTTTCAGGACGTCGCTCGCATCGGCGTCGCCGGTGAAGAGCCCGGCGTTGGCCGCGACCTTGTCGACCGCGAGCTTTCCCTGGTCGTCGGGTCCGGCGCCGCGGAACAAGACGTCGTAGACGCCGGCGCCGGACGCAAAAGCCGACAGGCTGGCGCTGACTTCGCCGCTCTTGCCGGCCGCGTGCGTGGCGCGAAAGACGGCTTCGAGCACGCCGTTCGCGGCGGCGACGATCGCGGCCGGGCCGCCCGTGACGCGCGGCGGACGGATCACGACGTGGTGCGACTGCACGAGCGCGAAGACCTGCTTCGTGGTTTCGAACTCGCCGAGCCCGGCGATACGGCCAAGCTCCAAGATCGAGCGGCGCCCGTCGATCGCACCGAACACCCCGCCCTGCCCTGGCGGCGGCGCGTGTCCGTCCACGAGCGCGGGCACGTGCTCGGCGGAGGGGATCTTCTGACGGAAGAACGTGAGCTCGTCCATGCGCGTGACGCAGTCCATCAGCAGCGCGCCGGCGTTGACGCTGTGCCGGACCGGCAGGCGTGCGTCGTCGAAGCCGTCGAGGAAGTAGAAGGCGCCGTCGCTCACGCCCAGTGTCGCGAACAAGATCTCTTCGATCTGCTTGGAGATGTGCCGATACAACGTCTCCTGCGAGACCATGCCCAGCATCACCACCACCTCGCCGAAGCGCTGACCCTGGGTCATGTGGGCGAGCGCTTCGTCGCGCGCCCGGGCGTCGATCGCGCCGAAGCGATACAGGATCGAGCCGATGCGCTCGTCCTCCACGTCCGTGACCGCGCCGACGATCTCGCCGCGGTCGAAGAAGATGCTGCGAACGCTGTCGCCGGAAGCGACCGCGAGCTCGCCGCGCAAGCCGGCCTGACCGACCAGCGCAATCACGTCCGCGAGCGCACCGGGAGCCGTGATCTCGCCGGCGAGCCGCACGATCGCGCCGTCCTCGGCGTCGCGACGCCCGTCCTCACCCGTGTAACGGAGGAACACGATGTGCGGCGGCGAGGGCAAGAGCCGAAAGGTGCCGGCGCGGGCGCGCAGCCGCTGGCTCGCAACGGTGCCGATCGGATGCGCTTCACCGCGGGAGTCGATCCGGACCAGCTCGGCGCGCGGTTCCCGCATGAGCGAAAACCCTACCACGGGCGGGCACCCGACTCAGCGCAGCTCCGCCACCGACGTCCCGAACACGCGCTCGAGCCGGCCGAGCAGCGCGTCGGAGGGGGCAACCCTGGTGGCTTGCAGGTCGAGCACGGCCTCGGCGCCGTCGGCGAGCGTCAGCACGAGCTCCACCGGGCACTCCCCGGGGGAGAGCGCGAGCAGGTCCTTCAGCGCCACCAGATCTCGGCGCTGGGTGCGCTCGGCGTCGAGGCGGATCGAGACCGCGCGCGTCGCCCGGAGCGCCACGTCCGACAAGCGCTCGACCTGGTCCACGAGCAAGGTCGGCTCGCGCTCCTCGTCCGTCGGCTCCTCGGTCATGGGGAAGCTCACCTTGCCGGTCAGGAGCACGGGATCGCCGCTCGTGAGCAGCGACGCGAACAGCTCGATCTTGTCGCCGCGGAGCTTGGCCTTCACTCGGCCGACCATGTCCTCGACGTCGAAGAACGCGGCGCGCCCGCCGGCGCCGCCCTTGAACAGCTTCTCCTGGTAGTTCTCGATCATGCCGGCCACGCTGGCGATCGACCAGGGGGTTTGCTCGGCGAGCTTGATCGTGCCGACGACGTTCAAGCGCCCGAGCTTGCCTTCGTAGCGCGACAGCGGATGACCCGAGACGTAGCAGCCGAGCGCGGCTTTCTCGCGCTTCAAGAGCTCCATCCGGTCCCAGGCCTCGACCTCGGGGTAGTCGCTCGAGGCCACGCGCCCGCCGCTCGAAGGCTGCGTGGCTCGATCGAACATGCCGAACATGTTGGCCTGCCCGCTCTCGCGATCGCGGCTCGCGCTGCGCGAGCGCTCGAGCACGCGGTCGATGGTGGCGAAGGCGCGCGAGCGGTGGACGGCGAGCGACTCGATCACCGAGTCGAACGCGCCGCACTGGACGAGCGCCTCGAGCACGCCCTTGTTCAGGCGCTTGGCGTCGACCCGCGACGCGAAGTCGAACAGGTCACGGAAAGCGCCGCCCGCGCGCCGCGCCTCGAACATGGTCTCGAGCGCGGCCTCGCCCACACCGCGCACGGCGCCGAGGCCGAAGCGGATCTGCGGGCCGTAGGGATCGCGCAGCTTTCCGGAAGCGCGCGCGCCTTTGCCGTCGGGGTGCGCATAGACGACGGTGAAATCGGTCTCGCTGGCGTTGATGTCGGGCGGCAGCACCGAGACGCCCCAGGCGCGCGCCTCGGCGACCGTGCGCACGACCTTCTCGATCTTGTCCTTGTCGGCGGTGAGCGCGGCCGCGAAGAACTCGGTCGGGTAGTGCGCCTTCAGGTACGCGGTTTGATACGTGACGAGCGCGTAGGCGGCCGAGTGGCTCTTGTTGAAGCCGTACGAGGCGAAGCCCTCGATCTCCTTGAAGATGCTCTGCGCCTTCTCGGCGGGCACGCCGTTCCTCTCGGCGCCTTCGATGAAGGTCTTCTCCTGCTTCTGCATCTCCTCGGCTTTTTTCTTGCCCATCGCGCGCCGCAGGAGATCGGCGCCGCCGAGCGTGTACCCGGCCAGGCGCTGCGCGATCTGCATCACCTGTTCCTGGTAGACGGGCACGCCGTAGGTCGGCGCCAGCACCTCGTCCACCAGCGGGTGCAGCTTGCGCGTCGCGCGGCGCCCGTGCTTGCCGCCGACGAAGTCGTCGATCATGCCCGTACCGAGCGGGCCCGGGCGATACAGAGCCACCACGGCCACGATGTCTTCGAAGCAGTCGGGCTTGAGCTGCCGCAAGAGCTGCTGCATCCCGCTCGATTCGAGCTGGAAAACGCCCGTGGTTTCACCGCTGCTGATGAGCTGGTAAGTGCCCCGATCGTCGAGCGGCAGCGCCGACATGCGGAGCGGCGAGGCCTTGCGATCGGGGCGCGCGTTGACGAGCTTTTCGGCGATGTCGATCACCGTCAGCGTCTTCAGCCCGAGGAAGTCGAACTTGACGAGACCGGCGGCCTCGACGTCGTCCTTGTCGTACTGCGTGACGATCGTCTCGTCGCTGCGGAAACACGGGACGTGATCGGATAGCTTGCCATCGGCGATCACCACGCCGGCCGCGTGCATGCCGGCGTGCCGCGTCAACCCCTCGAGCTTCTTGCTGTGACGGATCAGCTCGCCCACGCGCGGGTCGCTCTCGGCCAGGTCCTTGAGCTTCGGCTCGACCTCGAGCGCCTCCTCGATCGTGAACATCTTGCCCTGGCCCTTTTCGGGCACGAGGCTCGCGATCCGCTGCGCTTCGGGCGCGGGCATCCCCATCGCGCGCGCCACGTCCTTGATCACGCTGCGCGCCTTCAGGTTCTGGAAGGTGGCGATCTGTCCGACGCTCTCGACGCCGTATTTCTGCGCGACGTAGCGGATCACCTCGTCGCGCCGTGACATGCAGAAGTCGATGTCGAAGTCCGGCATGCTGACGCGCTCGGGGTTCAGGAAGCGCTCGAACAGCAGGTTGTAAGGGAGCGGATCGATCTCGGTGATACCGAGCGCGTACGCGACGAGCGAGCCGGCGCCGGAGCCGCGACCGGGCCCCACCGGGATGCCCATGCTCTTGGCCTCGCGGATGAAGTCCCACACGATCAAGAAGTAGCCGGCGTACTGCATGCCCTCGATCACCGAGAGCTCGGTCTCGAGGCGCTCCTTGTACGCGG
>JALYWZ010001017.1 GCA_030852505.1 Myxococcota bacterium
CCAGCAAGATCTCGGGCAAGACGTGGTTCGAGACCATGTGGCTGGCGGTGATGCGCACGGTTCCACCGAGGCTCGGCCGCGCACCCTGCGCGCGCATCAAGGCCTCGGCAAACGACCGGTGAGCGGCCGCGATGGGCTCGTAGAGCTGCAGCGCCGCGTCGGTTGGGCGCAAGCCGCTCAGGGTGCGCTCGAAGAGGTCGATTCCGAGCGTGGCCTCGAGCTCTTCGATGTGGCGGCCCACGGTGGGCTGCGAGATGCCGATGGCGCGAGCCGCTGCCGACAGCGAGCCGGCCCGAACCACGGCTTCGAAGCTCTTCCAGAGCGCCCAGTCGGGTTCGCTATTCATCCGTGAATAGGTACCACACGATCTTGGCATCTACCGAAACGATTCTGAATGGCACAGATTCAGCTTCGAGAGGTAGCCATGAACACGGAACACGCAGCTCGAAACGTCGTCGTCCTCGGAATCAACGGGCACCTGGGTGCCGCAGTCGCGAGCGCCTTCGCCGCGGCCGGTTGGAACGTATCCGGCTTTGGACGCTCCAACAAAACCAAGCTCGCCGGGGTGCGCTTCGTTGAGGGCGACGCGGACGACGTGGGCTCGCTGCGCGCCGCGATCGCCGGACAGGACGTGATCGTCAACGCGCTGAACCTCCCCTACGACCAGTGGTTCGAGGGGCGCGCCGAGGCGCAGCTGGCGAGAGTCTTGGAGGCAGCCCGCGGCAGCGGTGCGACGTTGCTGTTTCCCGGCAACATCTACAACTACGCGGCGAGCGAGCAGCGCATCACGCCCGCTACTCCCGAGCGCCCCGAGACCCCGCGCGGCGCGATCCGGGTGCGGCTCGAGAAGAGGCTCGAGGCGGCGGCTTCCGAGGGCGGCCTGCGCGTGATCGTGGTCCGGGCGGGCGACTTCTACGGCCCCGGAACGAAGGCAGACTGGTTCGATCAGCTGATCTTGCGCGAGGCCAAGCGCGGCCGAGTCACGCTCGCAAACCACGAAATCCGCCATTGTTGGGCGTATCTTCCGGATCTCGCGCGCGCACTGGTTCGGCTCGCCGAGCGCCGCGATGAGCTCGCTCCGTTCGAGCGCTTCCACTTCGCGGGTCACTTCGTGTCCGCGGGAGAGCTGTTCCGCGCCATCGAGCAGCAAGCGGGTCGCAAGCTGAAGCGCGTCGCCACGCCTTGGTTTCTGCTCACGGTGATGGGCTGCTTCAACCCGGTGCTGCGCGAGGTCGTCAAGATGCGATACCTGTTCGACAACCCGATGGCGCTCGAAGATCCGAAGCTCGAGGCGCTGCTCGGCCCCGGCTTCGGCACGCCGTTCGAAGCCGCGGTCGGCGCGACGGCCGCACCGTTCTTCGCCTGAGCCAATTTTTCGCGAGCCGGCTCGCCGCGCGCAAAGCCTGCGCGCTGGCGAGCGCGGGTCCGCGCTTTTTCCAGCGCCAATCAGCTGGCTCGCTCGTTGCAGTCCCGTGCCGCATGGCCACCATGCGAGCTGCCGTTTTCGAACAGAAGAATCGGATCGCGATCCGCGAGGTGCCGAAGCCGGTCCCCGGCCCAGGCGAAGCGTTGATCCGGGTCACCCTCACCACGATCTGCGGCACCGACGTTCACATTCTGCGCGGCGAGTACCCGGTGAAGCCCGGCCTCACCGTCGGCCACGAGCCCGTGGGCGTGGTGGACTCGGTCGGCGTCGGCGTCACTGGTTACGAACCGGGCGAGCGCGTCGTGGTCGGCGCGATCACGCCGTGTGGACAATGTCGCGCCTGCCTCTCGGGCAGCGGCTCGCAGTGCAGTCACGGCGCGGACGGCTACGAGGCGCTCGGCGGCTGGCGCTTCGGCAACACCATCAACGGCTGCCAGGCGGAGTACGTGCTGGTGCCGAACGCGCAGGCGAACCTGGCGAAGATCCCGGACGGGCTCGCCGACGAGGACGTGCTGCTCTGCCCCGACATCATGTCCACCGGCTTTTCTGCGGCCGAGCGCGCTGCGGTGCGGATCGGCGACAGCGTCGCGATCTTCGCGCAGGGCCCGATCGGCCTGTGCGCGACCGCGGGCGCCAAGCTGTCGGGCGCATCGCTGATCATCGCCGTCGACACGCTGCCCGCGCGGCTCGAAATCGCAAAGCGCATGGGCGCAGACGTGGTGCTCGATCCGCGCCAGCAAGACGTGCCCGCCGAGATCCGGCGTCTGACCGGCGGCGGCGCCGACGTGACCATCGAGGCGCTCGGCCTGCAAGCGACGTTCGAGAGCGCGCTGCGCAGCGTGCGCCCCGGCGGAACGCTCTCGAGCCTGGGCGTGTA
>JALYWZ010000295.1 GCA_030852505.1 Myxococcota bacterium
GCCGGCACTGAGCAAGACGCGGCGGAAGACAACCCCCTCGGACTCGGAAACCACAGCCGCAATACTGCTCTCGCCGTCGCCGTCGAGGGCGTCCAATGATCGGAACTCGAAGTCCTCAAAGGCGAGCGTGCCGGTTACACCCTCGAGGGTGAGAGCTGGCCCCCGCTCTGCGGGGGCGATGAGCGTGCGGCCGCCGCCGCGCGCCCAGGTCGCACAATCGAAGCCTCCGACGACGCGCACGGAGAGCTCGCCCGTGAGCGCGAGCCCGGTCAGGAACGGCGTCGAGTCGTCGCCACAGGCGACCACGACCTTCTGCTCGGCGGTCGCCAGCTCGATCGCATCCTCGAGGCTCGCGAACGGCGCGCTCCTGGCGCCCGTGCCCCCGTCCGCCCCTCCCGGCGACACGAACACCGCAAACTCGTCCGAGACGAGGCACGCCTCGAGCGCGGGCGACTTCGTCGAGTCGCAGACCGGCACCGCGCCGCCCTCGCCACCGCTGCCCGCTTCGCCGTCGTTGGAACCGCCGTCGGTACCACCCTCGGGGCTCGCGCCGGAGCCGGCGCTGCCGCCACTGCCGGGGGTGCCCGCGGTGCCAGCGTTCCCCGCTCCACCCGTGGGGGTTTTCCCCCCAGTGCCGCTTAGGCCAGCGGCGGCGGAAAAGCCGCCCTGTCCGGCGTCAGCTCCGCCCGCACCAGCGGTCGAACTGCTGCCGCCCTGTCCCTCGAAGCAGACCTCTTCCGCACACTCGGCGCTCTCACACGAAGGCGTGAAAGCGGAAGCGAGTGCAACAAGTGCGGCCGGGGTCGCGAATCTCGTGATCCGCATGCGAAGGGTCCTCCTCGTTCGGCCCGACACCCTGCCGGGCTGTGCAAGCTGCGCCGTGGGGCGCGCGGCTCGATGTACCACGACCCCTCGGCACGGTGTAGACACGGGTTGCTAGAGTCGGCGCCGCGGGTCTTACGTAACCAGGGGGCCCTGTACCCCAAGCGGGAACCGACGGCCCAAAGATTCGCGTTCGCGCTTCATTCCGTCTACCCAAGAAAGTGTCATCAGAGTAATGTCGACGGCCGAGGGACCTTACGACGCCAACTCCGGCGGCGCGGGCGTCTCTTGGTTCAGCAGGGAAGAGCCGTCACCGAAGAAAGGAGGGGCCACGCAACCGCCTAGGGAAGAAGGTGGCTTAGTGGCAAGGGATCCATGGCTATCAAAGGAACGAAACGAATCGGTCAGCTTATCCGGTCCGCGCGGATGGACCGCGGGCTGACTCAAAAGGATTTGGCTCGCAAATTGGGAGTTCGCTCGGGCAGCTACGTCGGCATGCTCGAGTCGGGGCTCTGTAAGGGGATTGGTATTTCGCGACTGGAAGAGATCGCGGCCTTCTTGCGCGTCAACGGTATCGACCGTTACCGCTGGATGGCTGCCGCGGGACACCTGCCGCCCTCGCTGTTCGGAGCGCTGATGAAGCGACCCGATCGCTGGGACGACGTGATCTCGCTGCTCGGAAGCGTGGGCATGTCCGGCAACGGGCGGAGCCCCCGCTCGCGCCGACCGCGCTCGATGCGTCCGGCGCGCGCCTGAGTAGAGCGACACGGACGAGAGCTCGAGTCAGGCTGTGTCTCGGGGCGGATAAGCGTTTGCTCGCACTCCGACGATGGACCCCGTAACGGGGGCGGCAACGCAGAGACCAGCCGAAAAATTGCGAGAGACAGAGAGCAGGCCCAACGCGAGTGGCATCAGCGAGGCGGAGGATCGGTCGGCCCCCTGTCTCTCGTCGCAATAGGACTCGAGCACGTCGACAAAAGAACTGGGTGGGGCCCCGATGTCCGGCGATCCGCGCGTCATCGGGGCAGGGGGTGTGTATCTGCCGCCGGCTGACAGCTTCGAGGAAACCGGCGCGCGCGGCGTCCGATGAGGACGGGCGCGGTCATCCGCGCGCCCCATGGCCACCGCCACTCGATCCCGCTGCTCGCACATCGTCGATCTCGACATCGACGGCGCGCGCACGCTGTTCGAGTTCGATCCCGCCGAGGATAGAGCCTTCAGCGTCGGGGCGTCGGCGAACTGCGATCTGTGCGTGCAACGTGCGGGCACGCCGCAGGTCGCGTTTTACCTGGAGCGCAGGGCCGGGGCGATCTGGCTCGTGCCCGCTTATCGCCGCGGCGGGCTGCGCGTGAACGGCGTCGCCGCGGTCGCGCCGCGTCGCATCGGTCGGGCCGCGGTGATCGGCTTCGGTGACGTGCACGCGTTGCTGACGGTTCGCTCCGCCGGCGCGCCTCGCGACGCGAGCGGTCCGGCCACGGAAGTCAGCGTGGGAGCACGAAGGTCCGGGCTGTCGTACCTCGAGAGCTTGCCCGATTCGGAAGATCGCACCGTGTTCGATCCTCCGGGGTTCGCCGAAGCCCCATCCAGGCCGCCCGAGCGCACCAGCGTGATCCGAGCGACGAGCCCCGCCGCAAGATCTGCGCGTCGAGCGCAACCTTCCGCGCCCCATTTGTGGCAGTTGCTCGGGGAACGGCCGTTCGAGGCGCTGGCATTCGTGCTCGTGATCGGGCTCTGGATCACGGGCGTTGCGCTGGCGGTGGCGTTCCTGCTGCGGTCTGGCCCTCCGTGATGGCACCCCCCTTGCTTGAGGCATTTCGGGACTTACTTTGCGTCCCGTCGCCATGAGAATGGATCGCCTCACAACCAAGAGCCAAGACGCCCTGCGTGCGGCGGTGAGTGCCGCTACCCAGCGCGGAAACCCCGAAGTCATCCCCGAGCATCTGCTCGTGGCGCTGCTCGAGCAAGAGGGGGGCGTCGCGGCTCCGCTCGTGCAACGGGCGGGCGCCGACCCGAAGGCGCTGGTGCGGGATCTCTCGGAGCGGATCGAGAAGCTGCCACGCGTCTCGGGAGGTGCCGAGCCGAGCTTCGGGCGGCGCACCGTGCCGCTCCTGAATCAGGCGGAGGCCGAGGCCAAGCAGCTCAAGGACGACTACATCTCCGTCGAGCACTACCTGCTCGCCGCGTCGAAGAGCGACAAGGACATCCAGGCGATCTTCGATCGGCACGGCTTGTCTCACGACAAGCTGATCCGCGCGCTCGCCGAGATCCGCGGGAGCCAGCGCGTGACCGATCAAGATCCCGAGGGCAAGTTCCAGGCGCTCGAGAAGTACACGCGCGACCTGACCGCGCTCGCGCAGCGCGGGAAGATCGATCCGGTCGTGGGGCGCGACGAAGAAATCCGGCGCGTGATGCAGGTGCTGTCGCGCCGCACCAAGAACAACCCGGTTTTGATCGGCGAGCCCGGCGTCGGCAAGACTGCGATCGCGGAAGGCATCGCGCACCGGATCGCCAGCGGGGACGTGCCCGAGTCGCTGAAGGACAAGCGCATTTTGGCGCTGGATCTGGCGAGCATGGTCGCGGGCGCGAAGTTCCGTGGCGAGTTCGAAGATCGCTTGAAGGCCGTGCTGAAAGAGGTGGAGGCCTCGGCGGGCGGCGTGATCCTGTTCATCGACGAGCTGCACACGCTGGTCGGCGCGGGCGCGGCCGAGGGCGCGATGGACGCGGCCAACATGCTGAAGCCGGCGCTGGCTCGCGGTGAGCTGCGCGCGATCGGCGCGACCACGCTCGACGAGTACAGAAAGCACATCGAGAAGGACGCCGCGCTCGAGCGCCGTTTCCAGCCGGTGCTGGTGAACCAGCCGAGTGTCGAGGATACGATCGCGATCCTGCGCGGCCTGAAGGAGCGCTACGAAGTCCACCACGGCATCCACATCACGGACTCCGCGCTGGTGGCCGCTGCCACGCTCAGCAACCGCTACATCACCGATCGCTTCTTGCCCGACAAGGCCATCGACCTGGTCGACGAGGCTGCGAGCAAGATCAAGATGGAGATCGACAGCCTGCCGTTCCCGATCGACCAGATCGAACGGCGGCTCTTGCAGCTCCGCATCGAAGAGCAGGCACTGAAGAAGGAGCGCGACAAGGCTAGCCAGGCCCGCCTCGGTGAGCTGCGGCAGGAGCTCGCCGAGCAGTCGGCGGAGCGAGATCGGATGCGCGCGCAGTGGTTGCGGGAAAAGGAGATGATCGAGCACCTGCGCGATCGCCAGGCACAGCTCGAAGAGCTGCGGTTGGAGGAAGAGCGCGCGCGGCGCGCCGGCGACCTCGGCAAGGCCGCGGAGATCCACTACGGCAAGCTGCCCGAGCTCGAGCGCGGGCTCGAGACCGAGCGCCAGAAGCTGAACGAGCTGCAGAAGGACGGCGCGTACCTGAAGGAGGAGGTCGCGGAAGAAGACATCGCGGCCATCGTCTCCAAGTGGACCGGTGTGCCCGTCTCCAAGATGCTCGAAGGCGAAATGCAGAAGCTGCTCCACATGGAGGAGAACCTGCGCGCTCGCGTGGTCGGGCAAGACGCAGCGCTCACGGCGGTGGCCAACGCCGTGCGCCGTTCGCGCGCGGGGCTCGGCGACACGCGCCGCCCGATCGGTTCGTTCTTGTTCCTCGGCCCCACGGGCGTCGGCAAGACGGAGACGGCGCGGGCCCTGGCCGAGTTCCTGTTCGACGACGAAAAGGCCATGATTCGCATCGACATGAGCGAGTACATGGAGCGCCACGCGGTCTCGCGGCTGATCGGCGCGCCTCCCGGCTACGTCGGTTACGACGAGGGCGGGCAGCTCACCGAGCCGGTGCGCCGCCGGCCGTACAGCGTGCTCTTGTTCGACGAGGTCGAGAAGGCGCATCCGGACGTGTTCAACACGCTGCTGCAGCTGCTCGACGACGGGCGCCTGACGGACGGACAGGGCCGCACGGTCGATTTCAAGAACACCGTGATCATCCTGACCAGCAACATCGGCTCGTCGGAGCTGTCCGCGCTCGAAGAGCGGCGCGACCTGAGCGACGCCGATCGCATCGAGACCTCACGCAAGGTCGCGATGGAAGCCCTGCGAGATCACTTCCGACCGGAGTTCATCAACCGGCTCGACGAGATCGTGGTTTACCAGCGGCTGGGCCGCGAAAATCTGCGGCGGATCGTCGATATTCAGCTCGCCTCGCTGGCGGCGCGGCTCAAAAACCGCGAGCTCGGTTTGGAGCTCACCGACGCGGCCAAGGACTTCATCGCCGAGGTCGGTTGGGACCCTCAGTTCGGCGCTCGCCCGCTCAAGCGCGCGATCCAGAAGCATCTGGAAGACGTGCTCGCTCGTCGCGTGCTCGCCGGCGAGTTCACGCCCGGCGAGACGATCCTCGTCGATCGCAAGGATCACGAGCTCACCTTCGAGCATCGGCGGCCCGCGACCACGGCGGCGCCGGGCCGAGCGGCAGCCGAGTAGCTCAGAGCATCACGGCGAGCCCGAGCTCGACGACGTGCTGGTCGAAGTTCCGGTCGTCGTAGTCGACGGCGTGCTCGGGATCGGCCGCGTCGTAGGCGATGTTCGAGTGGTTCGTGGTGAAGGTGTAGTCGGCGCTGATGCGGAACGAGCCGTCCTCGTCGAGCTCGAGCTCGGCGCCCGCGCGCAAGCGCAGCCGGGCATCGCGGCGCAGGCGCTCCGTCGCGGAAAAGCTTTCAATTCCAGCAGGTTCCACGTATCGCCGGAGCTCGCCGCGGGCTCCTGCGCTGAATCTCATGCGTTCGACGGGCTCGACGCCTGCCTCCAGCCCCAGGCTCGGAGCGAGGTACGAGCCGGGGATCTCGTACTCGGTGCAATCCGGAGCGCAGACCTCGACCGCGCTGGGGTCGAGCGCGAGGTGTTGGGTGCCCGCGCGGAGATAGCGCAAGCGCGCATCGACGGTGACATCGAAGTGCTCGGTGCGGTAGCGCTCGGAGCTGAGCGCGTCGTAGCGACCTCCGTCGAGCGCGTCGTTGCCCGAGAGACCGAAGGTGGGGCGCGCCCAGAGGTCGAAGCGCGTGCGAAAGCGCTCTCCGTGACGGAGCTCGAGCCGTGCGCCGAGCGCGAGCTCCCAGGCGAAAGGCTCGATCGCGTCGAGGCCCGAGAGCAAGTACGAGCCGGCGGCGGTGACGCGGACGACGCTCTTCGTGGTCGGCGCGTACGTGCCGCGAACGCCCAGCTCGTGACCCTGGAGGCTGAGCTCGCGCACCGAGCTCGCGGTCAAGCCCAGGAAATCCCCGGAATAGTAGGGCGTGAGCGCAGTCTGGCGTCCGAAGCGCCAGGTGTGAGAGAGCTCACCGAGGAACGCGACGAAGGCACTGCCGGTCTGTGGCGCGAGCGGGCTCTCGTCGGAGGCGCTGGCCTTGCCGGACTGCAGGGCATTGTCGTCGTAGCCGCCGCTCAGCGAAGCGTACAAGGCGAGGCCGTTGGCCGGGAGCGGATAGCGCAGCGGAGGCGGAGCTTTGGGCTTTGCTGCGCGGGCGGGTTCGCGCTGCGCGCGCGTGATCGCGAGCT
>JALYWZ010000296.1 GCA_030852505.1 Myxococcota bacterium
GTCGTTCACCGCGCGCGACAGCACCACGCCGCCGATCGACAGCGCCACCGTGGCCACGATCGCCTCGCGAGCGGGAGCCGATGCGCCCTGGGTGTGCGCCTCGATCAGCTCGAGCAGCCCGGCCAGACGCCGCTCGAAGCGCTGCCGCGTGGCTTTGCGGGCGCGCGCCATGTCGGAGCCCAGCGTCGGCAGGATGCAGCCGTGCTCGCGATCTTCGCGGTGCTCGGGGCTCAGGTAGCGCTCCAAAAGCTCGCGGGCGAAGGCGCGGCCGCGCAGCTCGTCGAGCCCGGCAAACCAGTGCCGGAACGACATCTGCCCGGCCCGATCCACGGCGTCCGTCACCAGCGCGTCCTTGGACCGGAAATGCGAGTAGAAGCCGCCGGCGGTGAGACCCGCGGCTTTCATCACGTCGTCCACGCCGGTCTCTTCGATGCCCTGGCGGCGGATCAGCTTGGCTGCGGCGTCCAGGATACGCTCGCGGGTCTTCGACTTGCGGTCAGGGGGGTAGCGCACGGGCCGCATGGTATGACGAACGTAATATCAAGGCAACTCGCTCCGCCCTGTGTAATAAAGGCGCCACCATGCGAGTTCTGGTCACGGGTGCTTCCGGGTACATTGGCCAACCGGTGTGTACGGAGCTTCGCGCTCGCGGCGACTGGGTGCGCGGCTTCGATCGCACGCTGCAGGTCGGCGCCGTCTGCGACGAGTTCGTGCTCGGCGACCTCACCGACCCGTACCGCGTCGCAGAAGCCGTGCGCGGCGTGGACGCGATCGTGCACCTCGGAGCCGTGCCCGACGAAGCGCCCTTCGAGCAGCTGGTCGGCCCCAACGTGAGCGGCGTCTTTCACATCCTCGATGCCGCACGCAGCAACAACGTGCGCCGCGTGCTGCTCGCGAGCTCCGTGCAAGCCGCGAGCGGCGCCCCCGGAGAGCGCCGAGCCGACACCCGCGCCCCCGTCAATCACTACGCCGTCACCAAGCTCTTCGCCGAAGATCTGGGCGAGTTCTACGCTCGCAAGTTCGGCCTGGAGGTCACGGCCGCGCGCATCGGCTGGATGGTGCGCAACCCGCTCGAAGCGCGCCGCATCGTCGAGCTCAACCTCACGGGTTGGTACATCAGTCGCGGCGACGTCTCGCGCTTCGTCCACACCGTCGTCCACGCCAGCTTCAGCGGCTACCGCGTCGTGTACGTCGTCGGCGCCGGCTCCGCAGGCCACTTCGACATGGAACCCGCAGAGCGCCTGTTCGGGTTTCGGCCGGCGCATCGTTTCCCTGAGGGGCTGCCCTTCGAGGCGGAGTAACGGCACGCACGCACGGACGAGGACGGGGGCTGCAACGAGAAGACTAGAAGGGGAGAAGGTCGGAAGGGATTGGGTTTGGGGGCAGGCATTGGGACGTGCGCGATGGGAGACGAGGGGCGTCGGGAGGTCTCTGAGTGAGCGTTCTCGAGAGCCGCAGCCGCGCCTCGCCCGCGCTGGTTTCGGGTGCCGGTCGGTGCCAAATCGGCCTCCAACCCTGCGTCCAGACGCTCGCGTGCCGGAACCCGGCCGACCCCCGGCCGACCCCCGGCCGACCCCCGGCCGACCCTCCGGGGGTATGGCGGACGGATCCCGCGCAAATGCAAGGAAAACCCGGGAGCTATCCGACCGAACCGAGTCTTTTCGCTTATCTCTCGTTTATACTATATAGCGATGCTATAAACGAACTATGCGCTTCCCGGCGCGTCCCCCGCCGTTTGACCTCACCACGCTCGCGCCAGAAGAGGTGGCACGGATTCTTTCGAGCTTCCAGCCGACCCTGCCGGATGGCCGGTATCTGCACTGGGACGACCTCCGGAACCGCCCGCCGCCCGATGGCTTGACAACAGAAAAGTACTGGCTCGCGCAGGCGTGGGCGAGGCGCAGTCGCAGCGTGCCCGTTGCCGGGTTTCAATCGGAGGGCGCTGGCCTTTTCTGGTTCACTCGCCTGGATGAAATCGAGCGGGCCACGCACCAGCTCGATCGACGGGACGCCACAAAGGAGTACCTGCAGAGTATCGGCGACGCCGCTGCACAGCAGCAGTACCGGATCGATCAGATCATCGAAGAGGCTATCAACTCCTCCGTCCTGGAAGGCGCGAAGCTGACCACGCGCGCCCAGGCCAAGGCGATGATCCGCGAAGGCGCCGCGCCGCGCTCGCACGGCGATCGAATGGTCATGAACAACTACAAGGCGATGGAGATGCTCCTCCGAACGGCAAAGGCGCCGCTGACGGTAGAGGACATTTTCGAGATTCATTCCATTCTCGGCACTGGCGCATTGGACACGACCGACGGCGCTGGCCGGTTTAGACGAGCCGATGAAAACGTCAGGGTGGAGGACTCCGTCACGGGCGAGGTTTGGTTCGTGCCTCCGCCGGCCGCAGAGCTTCCTGACCGCATCGCGCGGATGCTCGAGTTTGCGAACACCGACGACCCGACGCCTTTCATTCATCCGCTGATCCGAGCGATCATTTTGCACTTCTGGCTCGCATACTTGCATCCGTTCGTTGACGGAAACGGCCGCATGGCTCGAGCACTGTTCTACTGGCAGATGCTGCGGTCAGGATACGATTTCGCTCAGTATCTTTCGATCTCTGGCCCGATCGATCGCTCGCGGAGAGCGTACTACCAGGCGTTTGTGTTCACCGAAACCGACGGCGGCGACCTCACTTACTTTCTTCTGAACCAGCTCGGTGTTCTTCGCCGCGCCACGAGTGATCTTGCCGCGCACCTGGACGAGCGGGCCAAACGCTTCAAGACGCTCTCGGCGGCACTAGCCAATGCGGAGAAGCTGAACCATCGCCAGCAAGCCGTACTCATGTACCTGGTCAGGAAACCGCATCAGCCGGTAACAGTGAAGGGGCACGCGACGAGTCACGGTGTGACCTACCTGACAGCTCGAAAGGACTTGCAGGTCCTCCAACGCGAAGGGTACCTCCGGAGCGTTCGCGTCGGTAAGACCGACCGGTACCTACCTTCCGAGCATCTCGTGAACCGAATCGTAGCGGCTGGGCACGCGGAACCGGGCCTCGTGGAGCTAGCGGCGCGCTTGTCATCCGGAGAGGTAAGCGCTTTTTCTATTGTTGGCCCCGGCACGAAGGCATAACGCCAGTTTCCTAGACCCTCTCGAAATCATCACGGCCTTTGCTTCAGCTATGCCTGGCGCTCAGAGCAGTGTTCTCCGGGCTCTTCAAGGTGCGAGACGAGATGGCGAGCCGCCGCCGACGACCAACCCAAGCCCCCAAAGCCGCCAAACAGCAACGAACCTGAGTCTCTGAGCGGTTTCTGAGCTGCGCAGGCAGGCGTGGTGCGCGTCCCAGGTGACGGTTCCAAAGCGAGCCCTGTCCTGCTCCACGCATAGTCAGAAATCTGACTTTGATTTTCGATCCGAGATCCTTTCCGAGCCGGCCCGCGCTTGCCTCAACACCGCCGGGCCAGCGCGGCTGCTGCTCCGTCACTCGCCTCCGCTAAGTTGCCTCCCGTCGCTCCCCGCCGCGCGTCGCGCCCTTTTCGCCGAGGCCCGCCAACAAAACCTACAACGTCGCAATCGCTGCCAAGAGCGTCTTCGCCGCGTCGTCCCAGCTCCTGCGCTCGAGCGGTGCGCTCGCCGCGCCGTCGAATAGCGGGCGCAAGGTCTCGGTCGCTCGCGCGAAGCCGAGCAGCGCCGCGCACAAGTCGTCGAGAGAAGCGGTGAGCACGCCCGTTCTTCCGACTTCGACGTGCTCGCGCGCGTTGCCGCGATCGAGGGCGAGGATCGGTACTCCGAACGCGCGTGCCTCCTGGAGCGCCATGCCGAACGTCTCCATCTCGGAGGCGGAGACGAAGAGCGAGCTCTGGCGATAGAGCGCGGGCATCTGCTCGGGCGGGACCGCGCCGAGGAAGGTGATGCGCTTTTCGAGGCGCGGGCTGTTCGTCACGAGCTGCCGGCACGCTTCGGCGTATTCCGGGTGCGCGTCGTGGCGACCGGCGATGGACAACGTGAAGTCGTCGTCGTCGCGAACGGAGCGCGCGAGCGCGGTGAGCAACGGGAGCAGGCCCTTGCGCGGGATCAGGTTGCCGGCGCTGAGCGCGGAAAGCGACGAGCCGAGCTCGCGCGCGCCGCGCTCGACCGCGCCGAGGCCCGGCGGCACGGAGAACACGCGGTCGGATGGTAAGTCGCGCGCCAACAGCAGATGACGGGCGAAGGTGCTGGTCGTCACCCAGAAGTCGAAGCGCCCGAGCACCTGGCGCTCGAGCTCGCGCGCGGGATCGGAGAGGCGCAGGCCGGGCTCGAGGCTCGGGAGGTGGTGGACGAGCAGGCCAAAGCGTTGCCCGGGCGCGCGGCGCTCGATGGCAGGCGCAGCGCCGAGATCGAGCGTGTCGATCAGGTAGGTGCCGGCCGTGCCGCGCGCGAGCACGTTCCAGAGCTCGTCGATCGGCGGGGTCGCGACCTCGACCTGGCGGCGCAGCGCGGCCAAGAGCTCGCGGTTGTAGAGGTTGCCGCCCGACAGGGTGTGGCTCTCGCGCGGCAAGAACAGCGTGAGCATGGGTTCGCTCATTCTACGCTGCCTCAGCCGAGGCGGCCTTCGTGGAACACCTCGAGCCGCAAGCCCGACAGGTCGCGGGCAAAGCCGCGGGTCGCCTCGATCTTGGACAAAATCGGCGCGCCGCGCGGGTTCAGCGAGGTGTTGATCAAGATCGGACAGCCGGTGCTCGCGCCGACGCGCTCGAGCAGCGCATGCAGGAACGGATCTTCGGCGCGGTCGATGGTCTGAAGGCGCGCGGACGCGTCGTAATGGCAAATGCCCGGCGCAGCGAGCCGCGTTCGTTCGCGCGCGTCGGCCGCGTACAGCATGTATCGGGATTCGCCTTCCCAGTCGAACCAGGTCGAGACCGCGTCGCGCGGCACGAGCGGCGCGAGCGGCCGGTAGAACTCGCGCTGCTTGATGACGTGGTTGATGAGGTCGTAGCTCTGCCGAGACGGCCTCGCCAGGATGCTGCGGTGACCGAGCGCTCGCGGCCCGATCTCGCTCTGACCGCGGTGCAAGAAGGCGATGCCGCCCTCGCTCAAGAACGAGACGAGCTCGTCGCTGACGTGGCTCGCGTCGAGCTTCGACTCGCCGCGGCGATCGCTGTAGCCGAGGAACGGCATGTCGGCGCTGATGCGCGCACCCGCGTGCTCGTGGCAGAGGTAGAGGAGCGCGCCGAGCGACTGCCCGGTGTCGTCACAGCACGGCGGCACGAGCAGGCTGCGGCCCGGAGCGAGCGACTCTCTGACGCGCGTGTTGGCGAGGATGTTGAGCGTCGCTCCGCCGGCGAGCAGGACGTACGGCGCGTCGCTCGGGAGCTCGCGCACGCTCTCCACGCGCAGCTCCTCGAACACGCGCTGGACCGACGCGGCGAGCTCGAACGCGGTTCGACTCTGCAGGTAGCTTTCGACCGGGAATTCCCGGCGCAAGGCCGCGATGCTTTCTTCGGGCGGCGCGCCGTGGAACAGCGGCAGCTGGTCGCGAATGAAGCGCATCATCGAAGGCTGCGGCTCGGCGAGCGAGGCCAGCGCCATCAGCTTGCCCTCGCTCATGATCCGCCCGTACAGGTAGCGCGAGACCACGTCGTAAAAGCGCGACGAAAACGCGTCGTGGATCGGGCGGTTCGCGAGCTGCTCGATGCGGTGGCCCCGCGAGCGGTAGGTGAAATGCGTGTCGCCGAAATCGCCGCCGCCGTCGCAGACGTCGATCACCACGTCGTCCACCGGGAAGGCGTGGACGATCGCCGCGTGCGCCAGGTGGTGATTCACGACCAGCGCGTCGAGCTTGCGCCCGAGAAGCTCGACCTCGCCGCGGTCTACCCAGCGCGTGTCGCGCAGCCGCTCGGGCAAGTGCTCGTTCTTGTAGGCCGTGCACGCCACCGCCTCGAGATCCGCGACGCCGATGCCGGCGTAGTTCAGGGCCTCGCCGATCAGCGTCTCCATCTCGGCCCGGTCGCAGCGCTTCTTCTTCTCACCGAAGTAGCGCTCCGCCTCGAGCACGACGAGCACGCGCTGCTCGTCGGCGATGCTCACGGAGGAGTCGTGAACGTTGTAAGAAAACGCCAAAAAGTAGCGCATCGGCTGGCGCGTGTACGGTAGTACGCAGCCGAGTTACCGCCAGAAAGTTATGTAACGCGGCGGGCACTGTGGTACTTGGCGAACGCTTTCTAAGGCGGAGATACACATGAGCTCTGTGCGTTGCGTCTCACACTCGGTAGCCTTCGGACTGGCATTGACGGCCCTGCCTGCGTTCGCGCAGCAAGCACCGGCTCCTGCGGCTGCTCCCGCGCCGGCTCCCGCTCCCGTACCGGCGCCGAAGCCCGCGGCAGCAGTGCCCGCGCC
>JALYWZ010001018.1 GCA_030852505.1 Myxococcota bacterium
GCCCGGGACTGTGCCGGGGCCGGCGCGCGTTGATAAGCGAACAGCGCGGGCGCTCGTGTCCCGAGCAGTCTGGTATCCTGTGTAGGCGTGACTCGCAGCATCCTTGCCATCGATCAGGGGACGACGGGAACCACGGCGCTCGTGATGGGCGAGGACGGGACCACGCAATCGCGGGTAAACGTCGAGTTCCAGCAGCATTTTCCAGAACCCGGCTGGGTCGAGCACGACGCCGAGGAAATCTGGCAGAGCGTCCTTTCCTCGGTCGGCGAGGCCCTGCGCCAGGCTGGCGTGAAAGGCGGTGAGCTCGCCGCGATCGGCATCACCAACCAGCGCGAGACCACCTTGCTCTGGGAGCGTGCGAGTGATCGGCCCGTGCACCGAGCGCTGGTCTGGCAAGACCGCAGGACCGCGCCTCAATGCGACGAGCTGCGAGCGCGCGGTGAAGAAGCGCGCGTCCGGGCGCTGACGGGTCTGGTGCTCGATCCGTATTTCGCCGGTACCAAGCTCAGCTGGTTGCTGAGCAACGTACCGGGTCTGCGTGAGCGCGCCGAGCGGGGCGAGCTCGCGTTCGGAACGGTCGACTCATTTCTGATCTGGCGCCTTTCGGGCGGATACCGCGCGGCGGCACCGCACGTCACGGACGTGACCAACGCTTCGCGCACGCTGCTGATGCACCTCGCAGAGCGGCGCTGGGATCCAGGGCTCTGCAAGTTGTTCGGGGTGCCGAGCGCGGTGCTGCCCAAGATCGTGCCGAGCGCGGGGATCATCGGCCAAACGCGCGGAGTCCCCGGCGTTCCCGACGGCATTCCGATCGCGGGCATCGCGGGCGATCAGCACGCTGCGCTGTTCGGCCAGGCCTGCTTCAACGCCGGTGAAGCGAAGTGCACCTACGGCACCGGAGCATTCCTGCTCGTGAACACCGGGTCTACCCCGGTCACGAGTCGCTTCGGGCTGCTGAGCACGCTCGGCTGGCAGATCGGAAACGAAGTGACCTATGCGCTCGAGGGGAGCTGCTTCGTCGCCGGCGCGCTCGTTCAATGGTTGCGCGACGGCCTCGGCATCATTGGCAGCGCACCAGAGATCGAGCCGCTCGCGCGCTCGGTGTCGGACTCGGCGGGGGTGGTGATCGTGCCGGCTCTTGCGGGGCTCGGCGCGCCGTACTGGGACGCCGGCGCGCGCGGACAGATCAGCGGCATCACCCGAGGTACGACTCGCGCCCACCTGGCTCGCGCCGCGCTCGAAGCCATCGCCTTCGAGGTCGGCGACCTGTTGCAGGCGATGTCCGAGGACCTGGGCGGGCCAATCAGAAAAATGCGCGCAGACGGCGGCGCTGCGGCAAATGACCTCTTGCTCGAGCTCCAAGCCGACCTCAGCGGGGTGTCGGTCGAGCGGCCGAACGAGCTCGAGTCCACGGCACGCGGCGCAGCAATGTTGGCGGGGGTGGGCGTTGGTGTCTATCGCGACGGGCGCGACGCTGCGAGAATGGTCAAGCTTAACGGCACGTTCGATGTCCGGATGGACGGGCTCGAACGAGGCCGCAGAGCCCGTGCATGGCAGGACGCCGTGCGTCGCGCTCGTAGCAACTTATGAGGAGAGACGATGGCTGAGACGGACAAAGGCGGCGCTGGGAGTGGCTCCCAAGCGATGCGCGACGTCCCGGTCGATTGGGAGGCGCTCGAGGACGCGTTCGAAAACAACGCGCCCGAGGTGCACAGCTACCTGCACGTCGTGACCGGCGAGGTGCTGCGCGTCGTGGACGGCATCGCCGATCCGGAGATGCATCAGCGCATCGCCTCCGATTCGAGCTACATGAGCATCGAGCCGGTCAGCTCGCGCGAGCAATACCGCTGGATGGAGCGCTTCATCCCGATGGTGGAGGATACCGCGCTGCGCGATCAGCTCGCTGCCGCGATCGACGGCAAGGGCGCCTTCCGCAGGTTCAAGGACGTGCTGATGGCGCACGGCGCCGAGCGCGAGCGTTGGTTCGCGTTCCGCAGCGAACGGCTGCGCGTGTTCATGGAAGCGTGGCTCGGTGCGCACGGCCTGCGCTCCGTGGCACGTCCGAGCTGGACTCCCGAAGCCGCGCCGCCTCCGCGCGAGGTGCTTGCGGTTTCTCAAGAGCAGCTCGCCGCGCGGCGCGGTCGCAGCGCGGAGGCGCTTCGCAAGCAGCTCCGCGATCTGGCAGACACGCTCGGCGCGCGCGATCTGGAGAAGGTCACGGCCTTCGCCGAATTCGTCAAAGCACGCCGCGCCGCGCGGGCGTTCGCGCACCGCCACGAAGGCGGCGAGGGCGATCC
>JALYWZ010001019.1 GCA_030852505.1 Myxococcota bacterium
CGCATAGGCCACGCGCCCTCCGTCGGCGAAAATCAGGAACACGCCCGGCCGCCCGGCAAGCGCGCGAGCCACGCCGAATGGGTCGTTCGGCAGCTCGAGGCGGCGTTCGAAGTAGCTCACGGGGCCTCGCTCGCGCCCGGCACGATCACGACCCGCCCGGCCCGCGTCACGATCGCGCGCGAGAGCGGTGCGACGCCGCGCGCTCCCGGGAAAACCAGGCTGTGTTCGACGCGGCCGCTGCCCGCAAGCTCGGCGCTGGCCCCGATGATCGAGCCGGCGAGCTCCACGCCCGCGCCGATGCGCGCTCCCGAGCCGATGCGCGACTCTCCCGAGCAGCGCTCGGAGAGCCAGGCCAGGTTCGCATTCAGGTAGCCGGTCAGATCATCCCCCGGTAACCAGACCCGAAACGGGAACGGCTCGGTGCGCACGAGCTCGCCGCGCCGCAGGAGTGGCAGCGCAAAGTCCTGCACCAGGCAGCCTGCGTCGGGAAGGCCGCGCAGCCCGCGCTCGCCGAGGGCACACAAGCCGATGTAGTCGCCGCCGGAGAGCTCCGCTCCGAAGCGCTCCCCGCGCAGCCGCACCACCCGCCCGGCCTCGCCGATCCCGACCGTGCCCTCGCCCGCCGCTCGAGGCAGCACCGCGAGCAGCAGGTGATCGTTCGCGGCGCGCTCCGCGAAGTCACTCGGGATTCGCGCGAAAACACCGTCGCCGTTCAGCACCACCAAGGGGCCCGGGCCGAGCCGCGGGCGCACGCCGGCGATGCCTCCGGCGGTACCGCGGATCCGAAGCTCTTGTACCACTTCGATCTCGAGCTGCAATCGCTCGATTTCGTTCACGAATACATCACTGAGGTGATGCGTGTTCGCTAACACCTTATCGAAGCCCGCGGCGCGCAACGCCGAGACCGCGTGCTCGAGCAGCGACCGATCTCCGAATGGGAGCAGCGGCTTCGGCAGCTCGTCCGTCAGCGGGCGGAGCCGCGTGCCGAAACCTGCGCAGAGCACCAGAGCCTGAGACACGACGCCCAGTGAAGCCGCGGCTCCCGGGCGGCGCAACGGAAACTTGGGTGTGCCGAGGCGAGCATGGTACGGACCGCCCATGCCTCGGCGGACTTCGGTCGCGCGCACGCTCGCCGGAGCGCTCGTTCTGGGGATGCTCCAGGTCGTGGGTTGCGGAACCGACGCGGTGGGCGTCGATTCCTGCCGCCGGATCGAGCTTGCGCGCTGCGACGCCGCGGCCGCCTGCGGGACGATCGACGACGCCGCCGAGTGCCGGCGCTTCTATCACGATCAGTGCCTGCACGGTTTGCCGGTACCCGACCCGGGCACCGAGCTGGTCGCCGAGTGCGAGGCAACCCTGCAGCGGGCAGGCGCCTGCGCCGCGGAAGGCGTCGACCTCTCGCTCGAAGAGTGTTCGGACGCCGTCACGAGCGAACCGACGTATGCGTCGACCGCGTGCGAAATCGTCTCGGAGCCGCAACTTGCGGCGGAGTGCCGGTTCTTGAGCCCGAGCACCGAGCCTCCGCAAGAGCCCGAGGAGCCAGAAGAGCCGGAAGAGCCCGGGGCCGGCGGGAGCTCGGGCGGGAGCTCGGGCGAGAGCGGAGCCCCGGGCGAAACCCCGAGCGAAGCGGGTGCTTCGGCCGGCGGCAGCGGCGGCGCGCCGATCGAGTGACTTGGCGGAGCCGGAGCAATGGGTTAGAGCCAGCCACCTCGTGCCGGCCCTTTCGCTGCGTTCTTCGATTTCCGCGCTCACGGCGCTGCTGATCCCCGGGCTGTTGCTCGGCTGCGGGAGCGACTCCAGCACCGCCGCGGAAGAGCCGCAGGCGACGGCGCTCGTCGTGTCGGCGGCTGATTTCCTGAACGGCGCGCAATGCGTGGCTGCCCCCGGCGCGCTGCGACGCTGGGGCGTGAACCTGAAGCACACGGCACACCCCGAGCCCGTCCCCGGCGCTCCCCCGGTCGACGCGCCGCTGGTCGACCTCAGCTCGGGGCGGCTCGTGGATTGCGTCCAGGGGATCGCGTTCGGGAACGTCGAGCTTGGTGGAACCTACCAGGCGACGATCTGCGGCTACGACGATCCCGCGCTCGAGCTCGAGGACTCCGACGAAGACGTGTGCGCCCTGCGCAGTGGCGTCGCGCCAGGCTGGAGGTACACGTGCAGCGAGGTGGTGGTGGAATACCAGGCGCTGCGCCACGTGCGCGGCTGCCAGCTCGAAACCGAGCCACCCGACGCGGCCGAGACCGAGGTGAGCGTGACGCTCGGCTCGCCGTGGTGCGACGCGGGCGAGAACCAGCT
>JALYWZ010001020.1 GCA_030852505.1 Myxococcota bacterium
CGGGTGACGTTGCTCTCGACCTCGTTCTTGAAATCGGGGTTCACGGCGTCGGCTTCGGCGAGCGCGAGCTCGTAACCGCCGAGCGCTGCGACGAGCCGACCGAGGCGCTCCTCGCAGAGCGCGATGTGGTAGCGCACCTGGGGAGTCATCCTCACCTGTCCCACCTCTCGGAACGCCTGCACGGCCGCCGAGTAGTTCCCGGCCTGCTCGAGCTCGAGGCCGCGCTGGAACAGGGCGCGCGCTTTCACGAGGGAAGCGGACTCGTCTTCCTCCTGGGCGGCTTGAGCTTGAGCGACGGACGGGCTGACGACGCCGGAGCACGCAAGGAGGGCGGCGATCCACAGCGCACCGACGGCTCGGTCGCGCAGGGGCCGCGAGGACATGAGCATGGGCGTGATACTATCACCACCTCTCGCGATGCCACCACCATCCCATCGCGGGCCGGGACGCGAGTACGCCTTCGACGGGCTCGTCGGGCCGACCCACCACCACGCGGGGCTCAGCTTCGGCAACCTCGCGAGCGTGGCCCACACCGGCGAGCCGGCGAACCCGCGCGCTTCGGCCTTGGAGGGCCTGGCGAAGCTCGGTACGATTCGAAAGCTCGGCCTCGCGCGGGCCGTCTTGCCCCCGCACGAGAGGCCGTACTTGCCGGCGCTGCGCCGGCTCGGGTTCTCGGGCAGCGACGCCGCGGTGCTCGAGCGGGCCTACGTCGCGAGCCCGGCATTGCTCGCTTCTGTAAGTAGCGCGTCGTCGATGTGGGCGGCCAACGCCGCGACCGTGAGCCCGAGCTCCGACTCGACGGACGGCCGTGTGCACCTCGTGCCCGCGAACCTGGTCTCGATGTTCCACAGGAGCCTCGAGGCAGAGACCACGACGCGCGTGCTGCGGCGCGTCTTCGCCGACCCGGAGCGCTTCGAGGTGCATGACGCGCTGCCGCCGCACCCCGATCTGGGGGACGAGGGCGCCGCGAATCACACGCGGCTCGCCACCACGAACGGCAGCGTGCACCTGTTCGGTTGGGGTCGTGCGCCCGAGGCCATTTCGCGACCGGCGCGCTACCCGGCGCGGCAGACCCTGGCGGCGAGCCAGGCGGTGGCGCGCCTGAACCAATTGCGCGAATCCGACGTCGTGCTCTGGCAGCAGCACGCGCACGGCATCGATCTCGGCGCATTTCACAGCGACGTGTTGGCCGTCGGCCACGCCGAGCTGCTGCTCGTGCACGAGCTCGCGTTCGTCGACCTGACCGGCCTCACGGCGCGGCTGCGCGCTTCCCTGGGTGACGAGCTGCGGATCGTCGTCGCAACCGACCACGAGCTGCCGGCGAGCGACGCGGTCGCGGCCTATCCGTTCAACTCCGAGCTCTTGGAACTGGAAGACGGCTCGCGCGTGATCGTGGCACCGAGCGAGAGCCGCGAGAACCCGCTGGCTGCGGGCTTCCTCGAGAGGCTGGTGCAGAGCGAGGGCGTGGTCTCGCGAGTCGTGTACGTGAACGTCAACGGCTCGATGAAGAACGGCGGAGGGCCGGCGTGTTTGCGGCTGCGTGTCGTGTTGACGGACGCGGAGCGCGCGGCGCTCGGAGCGCGGGTGTTCGTGGACGACGCGCTGCAGGGCGAGCTCGAGGCCTGGGTGCAGAAGCACTACCGCGATCGGCTGGTGCCGGGCGACCTCCGTGATCCCGAGTTCTTGGACGAGACGCGCCGCGCGCTGGACGAGCTGACCGCGCTCTTGCAGCTCGGCAGCGTGTACGACTTTCAAAAGGCCTAGTCAGCGCAAGCGCGCCGAGCAGCGCTGCGCACCTCGCGCCGGCCATCCCCGAATTTTTCTCAGTCGCGCGTGCCGATGAAGAAGTAATTGCCGTGACAGAATCCGCAGGCGCCGAGCGTTGCCCCGCTCGCAAAGTAGGGCACCGGCTCGGAGTTCAAACCGCACTGAGCGGCTGGGCCGTCGCAGTAATAGACCCAGCTCGTGGTGACGTTCTCGGGCGCGACCTTGGCGATGAACGCGAGGCCCGAAAGCGCATCTCCCTCGCCGTAGAGCTCCTTGACCGCCATGCTCCCGGCGGCGAACGGTGACTTCTCGCCGTCGGCGCCGGCCGCGATGCTCGCCTCGAGCGTCGAGTTGATGGCGACGCGCACGCGGCCGTGCGTCCCCAACCGGTCGGGGTCGCGCGGCGCGTCCACGTCGAACTTCCAGCCCTCGTAGCCCTTGGACTCGAGGAAGGCGGCGATGCCCGCCTTGCTGAGGTCCGTGGGACCGTCACCGGGCATCCCTGCGGCTGCGCTGCCGCCCGCGCC
>JALYWZ010000297.1 GCA_030852505.1 Myxococcota bacterium
GGCTCGTGGTCATCGCGGCGGGTGGGGAGCAATCCCCATTCCACGCGAAAACCGCGTAAAATCGCGCTTTCCCGCCCGCCAACCTGTTCAATCCATCCGACAACCGTCAACTCGATTGGACACGCCCAGGCGGCGGAGTCCGCGGCTCCAGAGCACAGATCGTTCTTTTCGGCTCAGGGCACCCTGATCTGCTTCGTGAACGTCACCGGCGGCCCGGTAAACTCCGGAATTTTCGCGGTCCGAAACAGCGCAGCGACGCACTTTCCGGTTTCGGTTTCAGCGAAGTCGCCACCGACCTCGCTGCTTTGCACTCGGCCGCTTGTCGCGAAGGTGAGCCGTACGTTGCCGTTCCGGGGCCCCGCTCTTCCCGAGCACGCGTCCACGTTTGCCGACAAGCGACGAACTTCTTCAGCAGCGGCTCGATAGTCCACGGCCCTTGCGGCATCAGGGGCACGAGAGCTGGCGGATTGACCAGCGGCGACAGGTACCGACATAGCCCCGTCCCGGTAAGGATTAGCAATTTCGAAATCGCTCGAGGAAACTTGGACGATGCTGGACTTGCCTGGCAGCACGGTGAACTGCCTCGACACGGTCGCGCCGTCCCGAACGAACTTCGCCGAATGATTGCCTGGCGGCAGAGCGATCTTCGCGGGAGTTGATCCCACGGGATGCCCGTCAACCAGAACGAGAGCATCGGGGTTGGAAACGAGCTCCACGACCGGGCTCGTCGAATCCCGGGCTCCAGGAGAGGAGGATGGAGCAACCGCCGGTCGCGCTTCGGGGACGATGCCACGGCCCGCGGAGCGCGAAGGCGACGGATTGCCGGACGTCCCAATGACTGCGGAGGCGGCGGCGAGCGGCAAATGCTCGAGGTCTATCGGTTCAATAGTCGGCTCAATTGGTTCTTCTGCCAGGTCGCTCGGCGGGGTCCGCAGAGTTGTGGAACTTTCAGCCTCGACCTGCGCGAGGCTTGCCGGGCTCGAAGCCGCGTACGTGGAGGGCTCGTGACTTCGGAGCCCGCTCAACAACGCCCCCAAGGTAACAGCGCCGATGACGCCCCACACCCCGTGCCGCCGCCAGCTGAGCGTCGAGCTCAGCGGAGACGCGACGCCAGACACGGACGAGCTCCGGCTCTCCAACGCTTCCGAATGGATCCGCCTTCCACTGTGGTGAATCCGTCGAATCCGCTCCGCGGAATGAGACGCCCCGTCCGGACCATGAGGAGCGAGCGCGCGTGCGAGCTCACTGATGTCTCGAAACCGCTTTTCGCGGTCCTTCTGAAGACAGCGGAATACCACCGCTTCAAGCGCCGGGGTCACGTCGCGTCGCTTGACCCCCATGGGCTCGGGCGGATCGACGGCGATCTTGATGCTCACCTCGGGCAGAGTTTCCCCCCAAAAGGGCGGTTTTCCGGCAATCAGCTCGTACAGAATGACGCCAAGCGCCCACACGTCGGCTCGCGGATCTACGGAACGCGCCGCTCGGAGCTGCTCTGGAGACATGTACAACGGGGAGCCCATCACCGCGGAGCTGCCGGTCAGGCCTGCGCTGAGCTTGGACGTTGCCGAGTAGACGAGCTTCGAGACGCCGAAATCCAAAACCTTGATGCAAGAGGTGCCGTCTATCCGATGCGTCAAGAACAGGTTTGCCGGTTTCAAGTCGCGATGAACGATTCCGAGCACGTGCGCCTCGGCGATTGCTTCGCAAGCTTGCAGGACGAATCCCACGGCCTCCGCTGGCGGAAGGCTACTCTTTTGAGCGAGAAGCTCGGCGAGATCCTGGCCTTCCAAATATTCCATAACGAGATACGGAATACCGCTCTCGAGCGTCCCGACGTCGGAGACTCGCGCGATATGCTCACTCTTGATTCGACAAGCGGCGCGCGCTTCACGAACGAACCGCGCCACCGCCTCGTCATTGACGGCAAGCTCCGGTGATAGGAACTTCATGGCGACTCGCTCTTGTAAAACCACATGACTCGCCGCCACGACGATGCCCATCCCGCCCGCCCCCAGCTGGCGCTCGATTCGATACTTGCCCGCGACGATGTCTCCGGGGCTGGGAACGCCTGAATGCACGGAGTCATCCTTCTCGCAAGGTCGTGTGTGCGTCAAGGCGAGGCAGCCCCGGCTCGGGCTCTCGGGGTCGAAGCTCTCCTTTTCAGGCCTCGTGAGTCCACTTCGAGGCCAAACGCCGTGCCGTGTAGAGCGCCGGCACTTTGCGGTGTCACGCTTGGCCACGTCTCGCGAACGCGGCATGCTTCGGCGTGCGCTCGATGCCCCAGGTCGGTCCGTGATCGCCCGGTGCATTCGTGCGGGGCGTGGCGGCGATGTTCCCAGAGGTCCAACACCCTGGCGCGCCATCGGCGGTTACGCGGTTGCTCGCGCATCAGGCACACGCGATGCATTCCCGGAATCCATGTTCAAGAAGACGGTTCCCCAGTTGATGCTCAAGACTATCCAGCGAAACGCCTACACCGCAGGGATTGCGGCGGGGGTGCTGGCGCTGGGTGGGGCCGCTGCGTGGTTTCTGCGCAGCCCGCAGGCGCGCGCGCGCACCGGCGAGCTCGCGGATCGCATGCGGAACTGGCTGCCGGGTCGCGTTTCTCCGGAACGCCTCGCTCTCGCATCGGCGGATCAGCCCTACTGAGCCGATGAGCGGCTCTTCGCAAGCCGGGGTCGCTCTCGGCTGGGTCATCGGACCCGTGTTTGCACTGACGAGTTGGCTCCGACGAGCACGCACGTTTCATCCGCGCGGCGCGGTGTATCATGCGTGGGCTGCGCAACATCCCGCTGTCGCGCAGGAGCTTTCACCGCTCGCTGCACGGCTGACGGGGGCGGCGCTCGTGCGGTTTTCTGGTGCGCTCTGGAAGCGAGCCGAAAGCCTGCCGGATGTGCTCGGCTGCGCGATCCGGCTGCGCGTCTGCGAAAGCGACGACGCCGAGCCGGCGGAGGGCGATCAAGATCTGCTGTTTGCAACCATCCGGCGCCCCTGGACCATGCCCTTCGCACCGTTTTCGACGGCAGTGCACGACTATCTGGCAAACGACTATTTCGGGGTCTCGCCGTTCGATGCAGGGTTACCGCGATCCATCTACTTGCGCCTGCACCCTGTCGAGACCGGTCACGAAAGGCGCGGCAGCCGCGGTGACCGCCTGGCCCGAGCGGTGTCCCGTCACGAGGCGGTGCTCGATCTCGAAGCAAGCCACGGGCCTTTCGGTCCTTGGTCGCCGCTGATCACGCTCGTACTGCAACGACCCGCGCGAGTGGACTCCGAAACCTTGCGATTTCGTCCGTTCCGCAGCGGCCGCGGGCTGATGCCGCGCGGATTCGTGCATTCACTACGAGTCGGTGTCTACGCGCTCAGCCAAGGCGCCCGCCCGAACCAATCGCCGACCTAGCTTCGCTTCGTGGCACGGGTTCTGCAGCCGGTTGCGGCATGTCCGACTTGCACACGAACGGAAGTGGCCGCCAGCTCGTGCTGATCACCGGCTCGAGCGGCCTGGTCGGGACGGCCCTGTCGCGCAAGCTGAGCGCGCGTTTCCACGTGATGGGCCTCGACAAGGAGCCTGCGAGAAGCGGCGCCCCCACCCAACACGTGTACCTCGATCTCGCGTCGCTCGACAGCCTCGATACGGCGTTGAAGTTCGTTCAGGCGACGCACGGCACACGCATCGCCTCGGTCGTTCACCTGGCGGCTCACTACGACTTCTCGGGTAGCCCGAGCCCGCTCTACGACCAGGTGACGGTCCACGGCACCGAAGCGCTGCTGTTCGCGCTCAGGCGTTTCGATGTCGAGCAGTTCGTGTTCGCGAGCACCATGCTCGTCCATGCTCCTACCGAACCTGGCTTCCCGCTCGACGAGAACTCCCCGCTCGGGCCCCGTTGGGCCTATCCGCAGTCGAAGCTCGAGGCCGAAGAGCTGATCCGACGTCACCATGGGGACGTCCCGATCGCGATCTTGCGGCTCGCCAGCGTGTACGACGACGAGTGCCATTCGCTGCCTCTCGCCCGCCAAATTCAGCGAATTTACGAGAAGAGCCTGCTCGGCCACGTGTTCCCCGGCAACCCAGAGCACGGCCAGGCGATGCTTCATCTGGACGACGCGGCCGACGCCCTCGCGGTCACCGTAGCGAAGCGCGCCGAGCTTCCTCCCGACGTCACGCTGCTCGTCGGCGAGGACTCCGTGCTCAGCTATGCCGAGCTGCAGCGCATCCTGGGCCAGCTGATCCACGGCGCCGAATGGGATACCCACGTGCTGCCGAATGCCGTCGCCAGAGCCGGCGCATGGCTACAAGAAAAGCTGCCCAAGAGCGAAGCGCTGACCCGTTCGTGGATCATCGACCGCGCCGACGAGCACTACGAGGTCGAGACGCGTCGAGCGCGCGAGCTGATCGGCTGGAGCGCGCTGCACCGCTTGCGCGCTTCGTTACCGCGCATGGTCGATCTCTTGCAGGCTCAACCGCAGTTCTTTTACGAAACGAATCAGCTCGACTTACCGAGCTGGCTGAAACAAACACCGCCGCGGCCGCCGGGAGCAACGGCACACCTGGTCGGCACCTGATGCAGCGGATGATATCGCCCAGAAACGCACTTCAGTGCGCGTTCTTACCAATTGAATCGGTGTGTGGAACGATGCGATAGCGGGGCCACGCGCTGCAGACTGCACCGAATGGGCGGCTGGAGTCTGCGCGTCGAAGAGGTTCTATGATCCGCAACTTTTCGGTTTTGATTTCCACGTTTGCTCTGGCCGTCGCGTGCGGTGGCTCCAACACCGAGGCGAACTCCGCCGAAGACGTGAACGCGACGCCCCCGCCCGAGGCCCCCGAGTCGACTCCGACCGAGTCCATGCCGCCGAGCGATGCGGCACCGAGCGATGCGGCCCCCACGGACGGCAGCGTTCCGAGCGACTCCTCACCGGCTCCCACACCCCCGACCAGCATGGGCCCGAGCCAGAGCGACCTGCTCGCAGCTCGGTCGACGCTGGCGATGCCGGCAGAAGGAGCCAACGCAGGCAGCGGAGGCAAATCCGGTAGTACCCGCCCGAGCGGCGGCACGTCGTCGTCTACGGGTGGCACGCCGTCCAAGATCAAGTGATCCTGTAAGTCGTGACCGCGCCGCGTTCACCCCGCGGCGCGCGTCTCTAAACCAGAGGTGCCAAACGAAGGAGCGGCTGTCATGTCGATGGTGCAGAAAGTCGAGCTCTCGATCGATGCGGGCGACGCCCAAGTAGCTGGCGTGCTCACCCTGCCTCACGGGTCCAACGCGGTAGTCGTGTTCGTGCACGGCACGCAAAGCTCGCGAGCCAGCCCGCGTAACCTGTTCCTTTCGGAGGAGCTGAACCGACATGGCATCGGCACCTTGTTGTTCGATCTCGCGACGCTCGAAGAACACGACGCGCCCGAGGAAGCGGATCCTTCGAAGTTCGAAGGCATGCGCTCGGTCCACCGCCTGACGCGCGCGCTCGACTGGCTCTCGGGAGCGCCGCGGACGGCGGGCATGCGCTTCGGCCTGTTCGGCGCCGGCAGCGGCGCTGGGATCTCGTTGTTATCGGCGGCAGAGCGGCCGCTGCTGGTGCACGCCGTGGTCTCGCGAGGCGGCGAGCCGGACCTCGCTGGCGACGCGCTCCGGCGAGTGCTCGCGCCGACTCTGTTCATCGTCGGCGCGAACGACGCTCCAGCGCTGGGCTGGAACCAAACTGCCGGCTCGCTGATGAAGGCGCCGCACGAGCTTCAGGTGATCACGGGCGCGAGCCACCTGTTCACGGAACCTGGCAAGCTCGAAGAGGTCTCGGAGCTCGCGGTCAAATGGTTCCGGACTTACCTGCGCCCCGAGCAGCCGCTCGAAGCGCCGCCACCGGATCCGAGCAAGCCGCTCTACGAGAGGAACCGACCGGATCCGCGCTACTCGTGAACACTACTCGGCGGCGACGTCGAAGCTCGTGCGCGCGAGCTCGGCGCCGCCAGCGGAGATCAGCACCGCTTCCCAGGTGCCCGGTTCCCGGATGTAACGCGTGTTGGCCCAGGTGCGGTGGCGAGGCACGTTCGCCGGGACCTTCAACGCCGCGTAGCCGACGCGCTGATTCGAGCCCTTGCGTTCGAAGATCACGGAAACCTCTTGCTCGGCACCACCCGAGTTCTTGAGCTCGGCGAAGGCATAGACGGGCTTGCCATCGGCCACGATGCTCTGACCGTCGACCAGAGGCTCTCGCCCTGCCACGCCCGTGGTGACGACGAAGCGCTTCACCACCAGGTCCGCCCCCGGAGTCGCGGCCTTCCCCGGTTCGTCGCTCTTCGGTGCGACCGCACTCAACACTGCCGGCTTGTCCTGCTTCGGCGCCGGCGGCTCGGCGCCCTGTTGCGGGG
>JALYWZ010000040.1 GCA_030852505.1 Myxococcota bacterium
CGTCCGCACCTGGCCAGGGTCCAGGCGGCCCCGAGCCGCGGCACGCCGATGGCGAATCAGCGGATGCGCCGCCGGACGACGTGCTCGACGAAGCGGAGGCGGAAGACGACGCGCTCTCCGAAGCGGAAGCCCAGCGGCCGCGCGTTCACCCGCTCGACGCTTACGACGCGAGCCGGCTGCGCGAGGCCGTGCAGAACGATCTCGGCTCGCTCGGCTCCATCTCGCTCGGTGCCCCGGGCGCAGGCGCGCTGCTGAACGGTGTCCGCGCCGAAGACGGTCCGCTGTTCAAGATCCAAAACCCCTCCGGCGCCTTCGGCACCCAGGAAACCCTCGACTACCTGTGCGCGGCGATCCGCCGCGTCCAGTCGGAGTTTCCGGACACGCCCGCGCTGGCGCTCGGTCACATCAGCGCCAAAGAAGGCGGCCCGCTGAGCCCGCACATCAGCCACCAGGCGGGGCGCGACGTCGATATCTCCTTCTACTACCGGGATTCGTCGCCCTGGTACTCCCGAGGCACCAAGCAGAACCTCGATCTGCCGAGAACCTGGGCGTTCGTGCGGGCGCTCGTGATCGAGACCGACGTCGACATGATCCTGGTCGATCAGTCGATCCAGACGCTGCTCGAGGCCTACGCGCTGTCCGCCGGCGAGAACGCCGAGTGGGTGCGCAGCCTGTTCCACGGCGGGGCGGGCGGGCTGCGGCGCATCATCCGCCACGCTCCCGGGCACGCCACGCACCTACACATCCGGTTCTTCAACCCGGTGGCGCAGGAAACAGGCCGGCGGGTCGCCCCGATCCTGCACGAGCTCGGCCTCCGAAAAGCCCCGCCGAGCTTCATCCGCTACCGCGCTCGCCACGGCGACACGCTGGGAAAGATCGCCAAGCGCTTCCACACCACCGTGCCCGCGCTGAAGAGCGCGAACGGGCTACGAACCAGCAAAATTCGCGAAAACCGCGACTACCGGATCCCGGTAGGGCCAAGCAAGAGCCAAGCGAAGAGCCAGGCGACGAGCCCTCCGCTGCGCTTCCCTCCGCGTCGCTTGCCGCCCGAGCCTGCAGCGCCGCCGGCGCGCATGTCGGCGCGAGACACACCATAATTCGCCGCCGGTTCGACGCGAGCGTCGCGCGGTCGTAGCGTTAGGGAATGCGCGCTCGAATCCCCGCCCACCGAATGCTTCGCCGCCGACCCGCGAAGGTACTGACCGCGAGGCTCGCCCCCGAGGCCCAGCGTCGCGCCGAGCTCGCGCTCTTCGCCGCGGCGGCGACGTTCGCGTGCCTGGCCTCGCTGGTGTCGTTGCTGCTCGGCGGCTAGCGCGGCGTTCAGGCTTCCTGCCCGTCCTCGTTCTTGCGGCCGGTCAGCTTGCCCTCGATCAGCGCGTACAAGATCGCGACGGCGGTGTGCAGCCGATTCTCCGCCTGATCGAAGATCACCGACTGCGGTCCGTCCGCGACCTCTTCCGTCACTTCCTCGCCGCGGTGCGCGGGCAGGCAGTGCATGAAGATCGCGTCCGGCTTGGCGAGGCCCATCAACCGGCGCGTCACCTGATACGGCTGGAGCGCGCGCTGGCGCTGCGCCCGCTCGTTGTCGTCGTCGCCCATCGAGAGCCAGACGTCCGTGTACAGCGCGTCGGCGCCACGCGCTGCTTCTTCCGGATCTTCCGTGATCAGCAGCGAGGCGCCGTTGGCCTCCGCCACCTCGCGGGCTTCGTCGATCAGGCTCTGCGAAACCGTGTAGTTTTTCGGCGTCGCAATCGCGCAGTCCACGCCGCACAGCGCGGCAGCTTCCATCAAGCTCACGGCCACGTTGTTGCCGTCGCCGAAGTAGGCGATGCGCCGGTGCTTGAGCGAGCCGCGGTGCTCGAGCAAGGTCAACATGTCGGCCACGCTCTGGCACGGATGATGTGAATCGGTCAGCGCGTTGATCACCGGCACCGACAGCACCTTGGCGAAGCGCTCGACGTCTTCGTGCCGGTAGGTGCGGGTCACGAAGGCGCGCGTGTAGCGGCTGATCACGCGACCGGTGTCCTCGATCGTCTCGCCGCGGCCGAGCTGCAGGTCGTTCGGCCCGAGGATGATCGGGCTACCGCCCAGGCGCGACACGGCCGCCTGGAACGAGATGCGCGTGCGCGTCGACGGCTTCGTGAAGTACAGGCAGACGCTCTCGCCGGAAAGCAAGGAGCGCCGGCCGTGCGGGCTCGCCTTGAACTTTCGCGATCGGTTCAGCAGGTACTTGAAGTCCGCCTTGCTGAGGTCGAGGGTGCGCAGCAAATCTTTCATCCTGGCCTCCGAAAGCGGGCTTCCGTATCACCTTCGGATGTCGACGTCACGCGGGTAGCGCCATAGCCCCGCGATTTTGGACACGAATTCGTCAAGGCAGCCGGTTTCGACTTGGTGAGGGCTGGCTTCGGCACTACCTTGCCCGCCCATGGCAAATCCCACGGCAGTATTGAGCACGTCGCTCGGTGACATCACGGTCGAGCTCTTCCAGGACAAGATGCCGCTGACCGCCGGAAACTTCATCAAGCTGGCCAAGTCGGGCTTTTACGACGGCCTGCATTTCCACCGCGTGATCAACGGTTTCATGATCCAGTTCGGCTGTCCCAACAGCAGGGATCCCGAGAGCCCCCGCGCCGGCACCGGAAACGGTCCCGACGGCCGGATCCAGGACGAGCACCCCGCCGACGCCAAAATTTCGAACGAGCCCGGCACGCTGTCGATGGCCAACACCGGCCAGCCCAACAGCGGCAGCTGCCAGTTCTTCATCAACACCGTCCACAACTCGTACCTCGACTGGTTCACCCCCGGCCCGTCCAAGCACCCCGTCTTCGGCAAGGTGATCTCGGGTATGGACGTGGTGAAGAAGATCGAGAGCGCCCCCACGGGAGCCAACGATCGCCCGAAGCCGCCGATTCAGATGGTCAAGGTGACGATCAGCGACTGACCTGGGCTACCGGCTGTCAGCTATCAGCTATCAGCTAATCGAGGGCTGACGGCTGACAGCCAGCTCTATTCGGGCAGCAGCGCGGCGGCCGCGTAGATCATCGCCGCGTTCCAGTTGATCGCTATCTCGTTCGTGTTGAAGTCCGTGGCCGCATCGACCCACATGGTGCCGGGCCGCGCGTTCGGGCCAGTGTCGCGGGTCCACGAACCGCCCACGAGCAGCCCGGGCCACGGCTCCGGGTTGCTGTCGGCGACCGAGGGGCGGTGGTGCGGATAGAACGCGGCGTCGTGGCCGATGCCGGTCACGAACGAGCGTCCGTAGTAGTTGCGCCCGAGCAAGTGATCGAGCGCCATCGCGATCGCGTCCTTGTTCTTCGGATCCGGCACCAGCTGGTCGTAGACGCCGAAGTTCAGCGCCGTGCGCGCCAAGACGCCGTTGATGCCCCAGTAGTACTGGAAGCCCGTGGCGCGGCCGTACGGGTGGGCCATGGCGGTGTTCTGGAGTTGTTCCAGCCCGCGGCCAAGGTTCGTGGTCAGGAGGCTCACGAGCTCGGGATCCCGGCCCTCGCGGTCTGCGAGCAAGTAGGTGAAGGTTCCGAGGTTGTTCAGGTTCGGCCAATCCCAGAGCTGATCGATCACCAGCATGTTGGCCTTCGACTCGAACAGGGCGAGCGCTTCCGCGTCGCCGGTGAGCGCCCAGATTTCGGCTGCCGCCCAGAGCCGGTCGTCGGCGTCCGAGCTCCAGTAGCCGCCCGTGAAGCGCATCGAGACGCCGTCGCCGCCGCTGATCGGCGCGGGGTTGGCCTTCAAAAACTCCCAGCCGGCGAGCGCCGCTTCGCGGTACTGCGCCGCGAGCTCGTCGTCGAAGCCCGCGAACGAGCGCGCCGCGTGCGCGACGACCGCCGTGAAGTCCGCGGTCGCGGTGCTGGTGATGGGCGCCATGTAACGCGGGGCGATCGATGCCTCCGGCGAGACCATCGCGTCGAAGGTGCGCGTCGTCACGCGATCGGAGACGCCGCCTCCCTCCATCTGCATGCCGAGCAGCCAGTCGAGCTGGAAGCGGCATTCGTCGAGGTACTGCGGCAGCCCGCGCGGATCTTCGACGCCGAACTCGAACGCGCGCAGCGCCGGGAATTGGTCCCACGCAAACAGCATGTTGGCGAGCGACAGCGAGCCGTTGTTGACGTACTTCCCGTAGTCACCGGCATCGTGCCAGCCGCAGAGCGCCGGCTGTTTCTGGTTCGGCTTCTCGAACTCGTCGAGCAGCCCGTCCTCGAGGTGGCAGGCGTCGTGGTGAAAGTGCGTGCCGTTGTAGTCGATGTTCACGGCCGTGCCGCAGCGCTGGCCGTACATGCCCATCAGGAGCACGCGCGCCACGTCGACCATCACGTCCGGAGCGATGCGAAACTCGGGCGAGTCGCCGGCGCCCTCGGCCACCACGCGAAAGCGGCCGGTCTGCGTCACCTCGCTGAAGTCCGCGACCTGGAGGTTCGTCTCGCCCGTGTCGGGGCTGTTCGGCGCTGCGACGGCCTGCCCTTCGAACACCACCTCGCCGGAGTCGCTCACGACCTGGAACGCGCCGCTGCCGCCGACGAGCGTCGCGCGCTTGATGCGGTCGGGTAAGAAGCCGACGCTGTTCAGGCGCACCTCGTGCGCGACGATCGACTCGCACTCGCCGCCCACCTGACGCTCGTCGAGGCCGCACACGTCTTTGCCGGGATCACAGCCGAGCAAGCACAAGGAAGCCACGGCAGTCGCCCCGATCGGGAACCGGTACCAGGTCATGGGGGCTTCTCTAGCTCAGGCCCGGAACCGCGCCAGCAACGCCGCTGAAGAAGACTCCCTAACTCGGCGGCCACTCAGGGTGTCGCGCACAGATCTTCGGGTCCTTGTCGCACGTGCGCCACGGCGAACTCGGTGAAGACGTCGGGCTCGAAGCAGTCGCTGCGCAGGGTGTAACCCCAGGCGGCCGCGGCCCAGCGCACGTCGAGCAGCGGGTCCGGAGTCAGCACCAGCCGGCGCTGCCTGCCGTACGGCGCGCAGCTCGGGTCCTCGGGCAGCGTGTCCATCCAGGCCACGGCCTCGGCGATCTCGTCGTCGCAGTCGGTGCAGTTGTAGACCACGACGACCGCGCCGTGCTCGAGCGAGTGGACCCAGTTGCCGCGCGCCACCGGCGCCTCGTAGTGCTTGAAGTCGGCCCACACGCCGTAGTGGCTGCCGGAGCTCGGTGGATTCGACGCGTAGCTGAGGCTGCTGCACGCCGCGACGTGCGAAGCCCCCGTGGGAGTCTCCTGGGTGACCACGGCTCCGCACTCGCTGCCGTCGGCCGGCTCCGGCGGAAATTCGCCGCTGGTCCCGGCGACGCTCGCGGCGTCCGCGCCGCAACCCGTGGGGCCCTGCCCACCCGTGCCGAGCGTCGTGGGTCCGGGCTCGTCGTCCGCTCCGCACGCAGCGAGCGCGAGGCAGAGACCGGCGGCGGGGTAACTGGCGATGAAGCGTCGCATTCGACCCGTGTAACTACGTCAAAACCGCAAACAGCGTCGACCTCCTGCGATGCCGGGCACTGCCGTGGCGTTGCTCAGGCCGCCTAGGGCGGAAAAATCGCACGAGAACGCGCTCCGGCCGCATGGCAGGTAGCAACGCGCCTCGCGTTTGGAGACTCGCGTTCAATCCGCGTCCAAATCGGGGGCTGTGGTTGACGGTGCGCAGGTTGCGCGGCACGCTTTGCGGGATTCACGATGCGGCGTGCGCCACTGATTGCTTTGGGCTGCTTGGCGGGGCTGCTCGGATGTAGCGTGCAGGACGGCACCGACGCTCCCGCGCCGTTTCCGACCGCGAGCACGCCGATGCCGGATCCGATGATGCCACCGTCTTCCGCGGGCGGCATGCCGGGCGTCGATCCGCCCTCAGCGATGTGCGCGGCGCCCGTCGGCGCGCCGGCGCCCGCGGCGCTCTTGACCCGCGCGCAGTACAACGCCGTGGTCGCAGATCTACTCGGGGACACCACCCGCCCGGCGAGCTCGTTCCCGCCCGAAAATCAGGTCGACGGCTTCAACAACAACCTGAACGCGCACCAGGCGAGCCCGTTGCTCGTCGAAAAGTATCTCGAGTCGGCGGAGAAGCTGGCGGCCGCCGCCGTCGCGAGCCGGCTCGAGACGCTCGCGCCCTGTCAGGCGGAGCAGAGCCCGCTCACCTGCGGCAAGACCTTCACCCAGACGTTCGGACATCAGGCGTTCCGGCGCCCGCTCTCGCCGCTCGAGCTGCAGATCTTCGACGGTCTGTTCGAGCGCAGCTATGCGGCTTCGGGCTACGCTTTCGCGGTCGAGATGGTGCTGAACGCGATCCTGCAATCGCCTCAGTTCCTGTACCGCTTCGACACCCAGCTCGCGCCGCCCACGCCCGAGAAGGGCGCGGTGCCGCTCGCGCCGCACGAGTTCGCGTCGCGCATGGCGTTCTTCTTGACGGGGTCGATCCCCGACAGCGAGCTGATGCGGTTCACGGACAGCAACCTGCTCGAGCTGGACGAGGACGTGGCCCAGCAAGCCAGGCGCCTGCTCGCGACCGATCGCGCCAAGGAGATGGTCCGCGAGTTCCACCATCAGTGGCTGAAGCTGGATTCGCTGCCCGGCCTGATGCGCATTCCCACGGGAAGCAACGAGGGCATGCTCGTCGGCCCGGACCTCTTGGGCTCGCTCGATCACTTCATCGACCAGGTGTACTGGGGCAGCGGCAAGGTCTCTGAGCTGTTCTCGTCGAAGACGGTGTTCGTGTCGCCGACGCTGGCCCCACTCTACGGCGCAGTCGCTCCGAGCTCGGGCTTCGCGCCAATCGAGCTGCCGGATCGCGCCGGCCTCCTGACGCAGCCGGCGATCCTGTCGCTGCTCGCCCACCCCGATCAGTCCGCGCCCGTGCTGCGCGGCGTGTTCGTGCGCCAGACGCTGATGTGCCTCGACGTGCCGCAGCCGCCACCCGGCGCCAACACCACGCCGCCCGATCCCGATCTGTCGGGGACCACGCGCGATCGTTTCCGCGAGCACACGCAGAAGGAAGAGTGTGCGGGCTGTCACTCGTTGTTCGACGGGCTCGGCTACACGCTCGAGTCCTACGACCAGCTCGGCCGCTACCGCACCACGGAGAAGGACCTGCCGATCGACAGCACCGGGCACATCCTCGGTTCGGGCGCGCTCGGCCTCGACGGCCCGCTCGCCGACGTGCAGGAGCTCGCGGAGAAGCTCCGGAACAGCCAGGCGGTGCGCGACTGCATGGCCACCACCTGGTACCGCTACGCGATGGGCCGCGCCCTGACCGCGGACGACTCGTGCAGCGTCGACGAGGTCAAGGCCGCCTTCAACCAGTCCAACGGCGATCTGCGCGAACTGCTCGTGGCGATCACGCTGAGCACCGGCTTCCGCTATCGCGCAGCCGTGACGGAGACCATGCCATGAGCGAAAAGCTGCGGCGCCACACGCTTCGACAGCGCATCGGCCGGCGCGAGCTCTTGCTCGGCGCGGGCGGCCTCGCCGTCGGGCTCCCCTTGATGTCGTCGCTCTCGGGCAGGGCGCGCGCCGCCGAAGGCGAGGCGCCCAAGCGCCTGGTGCTGATGTACACGCCGAACGGCGTGATGATGGACGCCTGGAAGCCTCTCAACGTCACGTCCGAGACGAGCTTCGATCTGAACAGGACCCACGCCGCGCTCGCCGCCCACAAGGACCGGCTCACCTTCTTCAACGGCGTAGACCTGAAGATCGCCGACAACTCCGAGTTCCCCGGCGGCCTCCACCAGCGCGGCATCGGCTGCCTGTTCACGAATCGCGAGCTGCAGAGCGGTAACGATTTCGTGGACGGCTGCGGGCAGCGCTCGGGCTGGGCCAACGGCATCAGCGTGGACCAGGAGGTCGTGAAGACGCTCGGCCAGGACACGCTCTTGCCGAGCCTCGAGCTCGGCGTGCACGCGCTCGACAACGACGTGCAGGGACGCATCGCCTATGCGGGCCCGGCGCGGCCGCTGCCGCCGATGAACGATCCCACGGCGGTCTTCGATCGGCTGTTCTCGTCGCTCGGGCCGAACGCCGGGACCGAGATGGACCAGCTGCGCCTGCGCCGCAAGTCGGTGCTGGACGTGGTGCAGGACCAATTCACGGCCGTGGGTCCGCGGCTCTCGAGTGACGACCGGGCCAAGCTCGACTCGCACCTCACGCTGGTGCGCGACGTCGAGCGCCGCCTGACCGCGGGTGGCACGCCGAACGACTGCCAGCCGCCCGAGCGCCCGTCGCTGATCGACGCCAGCGCCGAAGCGAACATCCCGAAGATCGCCGACCTCGAGATCGATCTGCTCTCGCTGGCGTTCGCTTGCGATCTCACGCGCGTGGCGTCGATTCAGTTCTCCACCTCGCTGAACCGCGTCCGCTACCCGTGGATCGACGCCACCGGCGAAGGCCACCTGCTCTCGCACTCCGGGGTGAGCGACAACTCAGCGCGCGTCCAGCTCGAGGCGCGCGACGCCTTCCATGCCTCGCGCCTGGCTCGCCTGCTCGACAACCTGAGCCAGATCCCGGAGGGCAATGGCACCGCGCTCGACAACACGCTGGTGTTGTGGGGCAACGAGGTCGCGGTCGGCGCGACCCACGCCCACACGGACATGCCGTTGCTGATGGCCGGCGGCGGCTGGTACTTCCGCACCGGGCGCGCGCTCACCTATCAGAAGGCGAACCACGCCGATCTGCTGGTCTCGATCCTGAACGCGATGGGCGTCCCCGCCACGACGTTCGGCAATCCCGAGTACTGCGGCGGCGAGCTTTCTGGCCTGATCTAAGCGGAATAGCGCGGACCAGATCGCGATTCTGCGCACGCTTGCGGGCCGAGCGAGCGCTCATTACGCTCTCCTCGTCGTCACCACGACTGGCGGCGCTCGGGGGAAGCCGCCGCACAGAAAGGAACACGCCATGGCAGTTCGACTCGGAGACATCGCTCCCGACTTCACGGCTGACAGCACGGAAGGGCAGATCCGACTCCACGAGTACCTCGGCGACAGCTGGGGAGTGTTGTTTTCTCACCCCAAGGATTTCACACCGGTTTGCACCACCGAGCTCGGCGAAGTCGCGAAGCTGAAGCCGGAGTTCGACAAGCGCAACGTGAAGGTGCTCGGGCTGAGCGTCGACTCGGTCGAGGATCACCGCCGCTGGCAGGGCGACATCGAGGAGACCCAGGGCACACGCCTGAACTTCCCGCTGCTCGGCGATCCCGATCGCAAGATCGCGAGCCTCTACGACATGATTCACCCGAACGCGAACGACACGCTCACGGTGCGCTCCGTGTTCGTGATCGGGCCGGACAAGAAGGTGAAACTGATGATCACCTACCCGGCCAGCACCGGCCGCAACTTCGAGGAGATCCTGCGCGTCATCGACTCGTTGCAGCTCACCTCCCAGTACAGCGTCGCAACTCCGGTGAATTGGAAAGATGGCCAGGACTGCATCATCGTGCCGTCGGTCTCCGACGCCGACGCAAAGGCCAAGTTTCCGAAGGGGTTTCGCGCGGTCAAGCCGTACCTCCGGATCACGCCGCAGCCCAACAAGTAGCGCCGCGCTCGAGGGTCGCGCCCCCGCTCGGTGAACACGTCGGGGGCGCCGGGGGCTGTTCGAACGGCGACAAGGCGTTGTCGTCCTGAATCAACTGAGTTACGAGGTCGAGCATGCGTTGGATATCGCTTGCTTACGCTGGCGCAGTGTTCGTCTCCTCACTCGCCGCGCACGCTCAGGGCTCGGACAAGGTGGCTGCGGAGGCGCTTTTTTCCGAAGGCCGCCGGCTGATGGCCGAGGGGCGGATCGCCGAGGCCTGTCAGAAGTTCGAGGCGAGCCAGAAGATGGATCCGGGCGTCGGCACCTCGCTGAACCTGGCCGAGTGCTACGAGCGCAGCGGCAAGACGGCGAGCGCCTGGGCTCAGTTCCGAGAGGCCGTGTCGCTCGCGCGAGCCACCGGCTCGGCGGATCGTGAGCAGCTGGCGAGGGAACGCGCCGAAGCGCTCGAGCAGCGCCTGGCGCGCCTCACGATCTCGCTCGCGGGCACGGCCCCTTCGGGTCTCGAGGTGCGGCGCGACGGGGCTCGGCTCGACCCGGCCGAGCTCGGCATCGCGATCCCGGTCGATCCCGGCAGTCACGCCGTCACGGCGTCGGCACCCGGAAGAGCGGCGTATTCGACGACCGTGGACGTCACGGGCGACGGAGCGCTCGTCAACGTCGAAATTCCGGAGCTACCTCCGGAGGCGGTGAGCCCTCCCCCGCCCCAGTCGACCGTCTCCACGCAGCTGGACAGCGGCACGACCAGCAGCAGCGGCGGTTCGCAGAAGGCCCTGGCTGCCGTCGCGCTCGGCCTGGGCGGCGCGGGCCTGATCGTCGGCGGTGTGTTCGGTTTCAAGGCCTCGTCCAGCTGGGACGACGCGAAGGCGGAATGCAGTGACTACCCCTACGGGTGTGGTCCCGAGGGCAAGAGCCTGGAAGACGACGCTCGCTCGCAAGCCCTGCTCTCCACGATCGGCTTCGGCGCGGGCATCGCGCTCGTTGCTACGGGTGCGGTGCTCTGGTTCACCGCGGGTTCGAGCTCGGACGCGCCGACCGTGGGCCTCGGGCCGACTGGCGCCAGCGTGCGGGGGAGCTTCTGATGCGCCGCTCGGATTGGCTCACCTGGTCGTTACTCGCCCTCACTCTCGGCGCTTGCACCAGCGTGATCGGCATCGAGGAGCTGGAAGAGGGCCCGAAGCCCGGCGGCAGCAGCAGCGGCGGTCGAGCCGAAGCAGGCGGCCGGGATGGCAGCGGCGGTCGCAGCGAGGGCGCTGGAACCTCCACGGGCGGTGCGCTCCAAACCACCGGCGGTCGCGTGGCAACCGGCGGAAGCAGCGCAGGCGGGGCCAAGAGCACGGGCGGCAGCCCGGAGGCTGCGGGAGAGTCGCCCGTCGGCGCCAGCGGTGAAGGCGGCGAAGGCGGCAGCGGAGAGGCCGTGGACGGCGAGGTGCGGGGCAAGGTCATCGACTTCTGGGGTCGACCCGTGCCCGGCGTTCCGATCGGCATCGGCGAGCTGACCACCGCCACACAGAACGACGGCACGTTCACGCTCGCGGAGGTCACCCCGCCGTACGACGTCTCTCTGGTCGTGGACAACGGCCGGATCAACTACGCCTGGGTGTACCAGGGAGTCAGCCGTCTCGACCCCACCTTGCAGGTGAATACGGGCCTGAGCGAGCGCGGCAATACCACGACGTTCTACAGCGACAACGCCATGTTCGGCGGCGAAAACGTGGTCGCCATCGCGCTCGGTGGGCCCGACTCATCGTTCTTTTTGCGGCCGAGCGGGGGCCAGCTCACCACCTTCCCGAGTTGGTCGGGGCCTGCCAGCGTCGAGGTCACGGGGCACGGCCTGTGGTGGACCGAGACGGACATGGACACCATGCCGGGTCCCGCGACCTTCGAGAGCTACGGCGAGACCGAGGGTCCCGTCCAGTTCGTCGACGCCATGCCCACCGACGTGCGGATCGATCTCTCGCCGACGGCGGTGCCGAGCGTTCCCGTCCAGGGCACGGTGACGCGCACCATCGCCGACTCGCCCAAGATCGCCGGCTACGTGCGCTTCGACGACAACGCGGTGATCGAGCTGTTCAACGAGAGCGCGGACGGCTCGAACTTCGCGTTCACGGCGCCGGACTTGCCGAACGCCACGGTGATCGCGGTCGGCTCTCACGGCGACGTCTTCTCGGGGCCCTACGGCGTCGCCGCCGAAGCTTACGACGGCGGCAGCCTCGCGATTTCTCCGCCCGAAGCGGTGGCGCTGATCAGCCCCGTATCGGACGCCGTAGACGTCGCCCCGAACACGACCTTCGAGTGGACGGAAAAACCGGGCGCCCGCGTCCTTCACATCGAGGACAACGACTTCTACCAGGGCATCTACGTGGTCACGATGGACACCAAGATCACGCTCCCCGAGGTCGTCGGCGGCTTCAAGCTGCGCGCCAACGCCGTGCACGTCTGGACGGTCGAGACGCACGGCCGGGCGGAGAACATGGACGAGGTCACGGGCCCGGAGGGCTTCCTCGATCCGCTGAGCGACGACCGGGAAGCGCCGCGAGGGCCGAAGCACGGCTCGCCCGCGTTTTCGTTCTCGCAAAGGCGGGCGTTTCAGACTGCGCCGTAGCGCGGGCTTTGCGCGTTAGCGCTCGGTCACGCGGCTCTTCTTCAAGATCCAACGCCCGTCGCGCCGCTCGAGGGTGCACGCGCCGCGGATGCCTTCGACGTCGTAGCGGTAGCGCACGCTCGCGCTGTCTTTGCCGACGTCGACCTCCGTGAACACGAGCAGCGGCTTCTTTTCGTCGTCCGGTTTGTCCACCAGCACCACCGGCTTCGTGGCTTTGACGAGCTCGACGCCGGGCGGCAGGTTGCGGGTGGCAACGCGCAGCGGAAAGCGGTCGGGTTGCTCGAGGTGCAGGTACGGGTTCAGGGCCTCGTCGTCGAGCACGAGCTGCAACACTTCCTGGACCTGAGCCGGGTCGGTGTTGGCTTCTCCACTGGTGCTCGAGCTCTCGGGCGCTGCCTCGGCGGGCGCCTCAGCGGGCTCTGCCGCTTCCACGTCCGTATCCGGCGCCGCGTCGGTCGGCGCCGCGGGTTCGGGAGTCGCAGCTCCTCCGCACGCAGTGAACACGCCGAGCACGCCCAGAATCGCGCCGATCCTCCTCGTCATCTTCGAGACTTTACACCTGCCCGCTGGAGTCGAGCGCGATAGCACCTGCTCCCCTACATCGGAATTTTACAAGCCAACAGAATCCGGTCGCGAACTCGACAAAGTCCGTTAGCATTCGGGCCGGATGCGTCGCGCTCGCGCACTGACCGCTGCCCTGGCCGGGCTCGCGCTCACCGGCGCGCTCGTTTACAGCGCGTCTTCTCACGCACCCGCGGCCGTTGCGGCCCCAGTCAAAGCTCGGCCAGCAGCGCCGCCGCCCGCGCCGGGGCCGCCCCCGGAGCTCGCCGCCTATGCGTCCTTGCCGGCGCTCGAGATCTATTTCGTCAACACCCGGCGCTCGGAGAAGCTACGCCTCTACGACGCCTTCGGTCAGGTCGACGAAGCCGCCGCGAAGAAGCTCGACGAGTTGCTCGGCGACACCCACGAACGCAAGCACTACGTGACCACGCGGCTCGATCGGCGCACGTTGCAGCTATTGTTTCGCGCCGCCTACCACTTCCAGGCGGGGCGCGTGGAGGTGATCTCGGCGTACAGAAAGCCGGGCCGCAAGCGCCAGGGCTATCACGGCACGGGCCAGGCCATCGATTTCAAGCTCGACGGCGTGCCCGCGGCCAAGCTCGCTTCTTATCTGCGCACGCTGCCGCGCGCTGGCGTCGGGATCTACACCCACCCGCGCACGCAGTTCGTCCACCTCGATTCGCGGCAGACGAGCTTTCACTGGCTCGACGGCTCTCCCCCCGGCCGCAGCTGGCGCGAGCGCTCGATCGGCGGCAAGGGCTTGCCCCAGCAGGACGCCGTGTACTCGCGGCGCCTGGACTGGCCCGAGGGGCTCGCGGTGCCGCAAGTACCGTTCGAGCCCTAACGACCCCAGGTCTTTCGTCTCAGCCGCGAAACGGCTCGTGGGGTCGCATCGAGGGGATTTTCCTGGGATCGCGCGTCGTCCGCAGCAGCCAGTACACGCAGCCGGGCAACACCCACAGGCCCGCGCCGACCATCACGAAGTCGTAGCTTCCGTAGGTCTGCACCAGGTGACCGATGATCGGGCTGACGGTGATGTACACGAGGCTCTGCGTGAACGTCGTGAGCCCGGTGACGGCCGGGATCGTGCCGCGGCTCGCGTGCGAGAGCATGTCGCTCGTGGCGAGTGAATAGAGGCCACCGGCGCCGGACATGGCGAGACTCGCGATCACGATGCACGGCCAGGCCCCGTTTGCGAACGGCACCGCGGCGAGCAGGGTGCACATCGCGCCCGCCGAAGCCACCAGCGCGCGCGGCGGCCGCGAG
>JALYWZ010000298.1 GCA_030852505.1 Myxococcota bacterium
GCATGCCCCCGAGCGGTGGTGGCGGTGCGGGCGGCAGCGGACCCGATCTGGACGCGAACAAGAAGCCCAACGCCAAGCCGGGTGACATGACCGACAAGGCGCAGGACTACCTGCGGCTCGGCGAAGTGCGCATCCTCAACAACAACTGGGGCTCCGAAGATCTCGGCTGCGGCAGCGGCGCGTCGCAGATGAGCGTGTTCGTGAACGCGGACAAGAGCTTCGGCTGGAACTTCAACCGCGGCGACTGCGACACCGGGGGCAGCAACTCGAAGCCGGATTTCCCGCAGCTCGAGTTCGGCATTCACCCGTTCGGGATCGGCGATGAGCGCGTCACCTCCCCCGAGTTCTCCTCGACCACGCTGCTCCCGATCCAGATCAAGGACGTGAAGAGCGCGACCGTGAGCATTCAGAACCTGACCGCGACGTTCCAGCGGGAAAGCTCGTGGAACATCACCTTCGAGTTCTGGATCAGCCAGCGCAACCCGGTGACCGATCCCGATCCCGGCGTGTACGCGGAGCTGATGACCTTCTGGGGCTGGCAGAACGGCCGCTGGCCGGAGCCGCCGGGCGGCATGGGTCCGATGGGTACCGGCGCCGGCAACGAGGTGCAGTCGGGCGGCAAGACCTACAAACTGTGGGTGCAGGACGACAACTGGGCCAGCGGGCAGTGGCGCTACTTCCAGTTCCGCGCCAACGACGGGCCGCAGAAGCAGTTCAACGGCACGCTCGATGTCAAACCGTTCATCGACTACCTCGTGACCCAGCGCCAGTACTCGCAAGACTTCTGGATCACGCGCCTCGAGGTCGGCAGTGAGATCGACGACAACACGCAGGGCACGGTCAAGTTGAGCGGCGTGACCTTCGAGATCAACGGCCAGAGCCGCTCGGCCGTCTACGGCAACTGAGCGGCTGTCACGGCGCCTGCGCGTGCCGCCGCGAGCGCGGCCAGCGCGCGCAGGCGTTCGTACGCCGTTGCTTGCGAGCGCTCTGCTCCTAGCCCGGACGCGCTCGAGAAGCTCCGAAAGCTGGGCGGCGCGTCGGCCTCGTGTGCCGGGTCGACGCTGCCGGCTAGGCACCAGCAGGGCTTGCCGGCGCGAGCAGCCCAGGCTGCGACCGCTCCGACACCCTTGCCCATGAAAGAGCTGCGGTCGAGCCGACCTTCGCCCGTAAGGATGATGTCTGCGGCGGCGATACGCAGCTCGAGCCCGGAGAGCCGAGCGAAAAACGCAACACCCGGCTCGAGCGCGGCCTGACAGAAAGCCAGAAGCCCGAAGCCGAGACCACCGGCCGCGCCGGCTCCGGGAGCGAACGCGAGCTCGGGCGCGACGATCTTTGCCAGACGCGCGAGGCAAGCTTCCGCTCTCGGGAGCTCATCCGGCGCGAGTCCCTTCTGCGGGCCGTAAACCCGGGTCGCACCGTTCGCCCCGAGCAGCGGGTTCTGTACGTCGACCGCGACGGTGATCCGCTCGAAAGCCAGGCGCGACTCGGGAGCGGAGACGCGCGTCAGGCTCTCGAGCTCGGTCCAGGAACGGAGCTCGCGATCGCGCTCGTCGAAGAACCTCCAGCCGAGTGAACGCGCCAAACCGAACCCGCCGTCGTTGGTGGCGCTGCCTCCGAGACCGACGTAAACGTGCGCCGCTTTCGCGAGCTGCGCCTCCGAAAGCACCGCGCCGAGGCCGAAGCTGTCGAGCTCGAACGGGTGGTACGCCGCGCGCGGCAGCAGCGCGAGCCCGTTCACCTGCGCCGCTTCGACGACGGCAGCGCGCTCTCCTACGTCGAGCCACCATTCGGCGTTGCGCGGTTGCCCCGCGGCGTCGACCGTCGCACAGGCTCTGGGCTCCGCAGCGAGCAAGGCTCCGATGACGTCACCGAAGCCGTCGCCGCCGTCGGACATCGGGAGAGTCTCGAGAACGTCGCCTGCGCGCTCACTCCGCCAACCCTCGACGATCGCAGCGGCAGCCTCACGAGCCGTCAGGGTGCCCTTGAATTTGTCGGGGACGACCAGCACGCGGAGCGACATGGCTCGGCTCAGCATTGCAGAACCGCACCAGGGAAACTGTCCGGCCTGACTGATTTCCAATCGCTTAGAAGATCAAAAGCTCGCAGATCGGCTCTAGAAATGAGGAGTCAGCCCCAGGCTGGCGTAATTACCCGCACGAGTGTGATCACGAGCGCGTGATCAGGGAATTACGGGGGTTGGTTGCAAAACCAGCGACGAAGTTCGTCGGTGAGAGTGCCTGCCGATGTTGTCTCAGCGAGTGAAATTCAGCTTTGCAACGGATAGCTGTTTTGGTTGCCACTGCTTGACAGCACACGAAAATCCGTTGATCGCCGGGCGCTCGGCGGTCGCCCGCACGGAGCCGTGATGTTAAGTTCTCGAAGCTCGATCGCTCGCGTCAACCACGAAGCGACAGTGTTGCTCGCGCCGTCGTTGGCGGCGCGAACGGAGGCTCGTTCATGATCAGGTCCAGGAGTCACCTCGGTTCGACGAGGCTTCGCGCGCTCGCGGTCGTCCCGATGCTCGGAGCCAGCTTCGGGTGCACCGGGACGGTTTCCACCCCTGACGAGGCGGACGGCGCTGCCCGGCCTTCCACTGGCTCGCCCACGACGACCCCTCCGGGCTCGCCCACGGCGCCGGGCACTTCGGGCTCGCCTACTCCGGGCGGGACCGCTCCACCGCCGGCCGTGCCGGCACCCGGGCAGCCGCTGCCCGTCGACTTGCGCGGCACCCCCATCTACACGCGCTTCAATCGCCTCACCAACGAGCAGTACGAGAACAGCGCACGCGCGATCCTGAAGCTCGACGGGCCGACGGGCGTGACCGACGGTTTCCTCCACGCCGTGACCGGCGTCACGGATTTTGCCAACAACGAGCAGGTCGTGCTCGTGAACGACACGGTCTGGCGCGACTTCCAGACCGCGGCCGAGGCCTTGGCCGCCAAGGTGACGGCGACCGACGCCGCGCTGCAAGCGGTGGTGAAGACGACCGACGTCGCGACCTTCATCGAGAGCTTCGGGCGCCGCGCGTTCCGTCGCGACCTCACCAGCGAGGAGATCGCGGACTACACCGCGATGCACGCCACGGGCACGACCTTCTCGGGGACACAGAGCGCGTTCACCAAGGGCGCGGCGCTCGTGATCTCGGCCATGCTCCAATCGCCGCACTTCCTCTACCGCACGGAGATGGCCGACGACGGCAAGCCGCTCAGCGGCTACGAGATCGCCGCGAAGCTCTCGTTCTGGCTGCTGGACACGACGCCGAGCGACGAGCTGCTCGACGCCGCCAAGAGCGGCAGCTTCGACTCGTCGGAAAACCTGGCCATGCAAGCCGCCGAGATGCTCGAGGAGCCGGCCGCCAGAGCCGTGATGCGGAAGTTCCACAACGAGCTCTACAAGTTCGACCTGTACGACAACATCAGCAAGGACATGGTCCCCGGCTACACCGAGGCCCTGAACCCCGAGCTCAAGGAGGCGACCTACCTGTTCTTCGACCGCCTGTTCACCGAGGGCCTGGGCGTGAAAGACCTGCTGACCTCGAACGTGGCGTTCGCCGGTCCGGCGATGGCGAAGCTGTACGGCGTGACGGTCACGGGCTCTGGCATCCAGCAGATCACGATGCCGGATCGCATCGGCTACTATTCGCAGGTGCCGTTTTTGGCGCTGTGGGGCATCAACAACGACCCCGACTCGATTCACCGCGGCACCAAGATCAACATCGACACCCTGTGCGCGATCCCGGGCATGCCCGCCACCGAGCTTCCTCCGGTACCCGCGCTGCTGCCGAACCAGACCAACCGCGAGCGCTACACCGGCCTGACCGCGGCCTGTGGCGGCGCCTGTCACGGAGTGATCATCAACCCGATCGGCTTTGCCTTCGAGAGCTACGACGGCCTCGGGCGCGCACGCGCGATGGACAACGGCAAGCCCGTGGACACGACCGGTAGCTATCCCTTCGCCGAAGGCACGAAGAGCTTCGATGGTGGCAACGAGCTGATGCAGATCATCGCCAACGGCAAGCAAGCACACCAGTGCTACGCGAAGAAGGTCGCGGGTTATGCGCTCCAGCGTGATCTCGTCGAGGCCGACCGCCCGATGGTGGAAGCGCTCGGCAAGGTGAGCCTCGAGAACAGCGCATCGATCAAGGACGTGATGGTGGCGCTGGTCGAACAGACCGCCTTCCGGACGCACGTAGGAGGTGCACGGTGATCCGCTCGATTTTCAACCAGCGGAAGAAGACGGTGAACCGCCGCGCGTTCCTGTATGGGGCGGGCGGCGTCGCGATCGGCCTGCCGTTCCTCGAAGGCATGCCGGAGCGTTCGGCCTGGGCACAAAACGCGCAGCCGATTTTCACCTTCTTCATGTGTGCGGCCTGCGGCGTGGAGCCGAAGCGCTTCTGGCCGTCGGGCTCGGGCGCGCTGAAGGGCCTGCTCGCCAGCGGCAAGGCCGTGGACGCGCTCGAGCCCTTCGCCGAGAACTTGTTGATCGTGAAGGGCGTGAACTTTCCGCTGACCGGACCGACCGGCTGCGGTCACGCGCAGGGCCTCGCGCAGGCGCTGACGGGTAAGAGCCCGACCGGCAACGGTGGGCAAGCCACCGCGACGGGTCCGTCGATCGATACTCTGATCTCCGAGGCGGCGAACAAGGCCGGCACGAGCCCGATGACGCTCTACGCCGGCAACCTGAAGAACGGCTACATCGCGGATCGGCTGTCGTTCGACAACAGCGGCCGGGTTCGGGCCTCCGTCGACAACCCCTACAAGCTGTACACGGCGCTCACGAGCGTGGCCCAGACGGGTGGCGGTGGAACCGCGCCACCCGCGCCCACCGAGCCGGGGACCCCGACCACGCCGACGATGCAGGACGAGCTGCTCAGCAAGCGCAAGAGCGTGAACGACCTGGTGCGCAAGCAGCTCAAGTCGTTGCTGTCGAGCTCCAAGCTGAGCGCCGACGACAAGCGGCGACTGGACGAGCACTTCACCGCCATCCGCGACGCCGAAGGCGCGATCATGGGCATGGGCATGAACCCGACGCCGACACCCGGCGCGCCCGCGCAGGTAGCGGGTTGCTCGATGGGTAACGTCGACGAGACGGCGATGAAGGGTCTGTCGAGCTGGAAGTACAACGCCAAGAACGTGGAAAAGGGCGGCATCGAGAACATCGTCGAGCTGCACCTGCAACTCGTGGCCCTCGCCTTTGCCTGCGATCACAACCGCACCGGCACGCTGCAGTGGGGCGACGGAACCGACCACACGATCTACGACACCCCGGCGAACGCGCAGCTCGGCAATTGGAACCTGCATTTCATCAGCCACCGCACCCAGTCGGACTCCGGAGTCGCTTCGAACGGCACCGCAGAAACGGCACACGCAGAAATCGACGCGATCCGCATGAAGACGCTGGCCCGCGGGCTCCAGCACTTCAAGGACCGAGGCCTCGCCGACAAGTCCGTGATCGTCTGGACGAATCACGTCGCCGAGGGCTTCCACAGCATGAAGAACGTCCCGTTCGTCTTGTGGGGCGACGGCGGCGGCAAGCTCAAGCAAAACGAGCTCGTAGACGCCGGCGGCGCGGGCAACGGCGCCCTCCTGAACACGATCTACGCCGCAGTGACCGGAGCGCCGTCGGGCAGCTTCGGGGGCGGAAAAGAGCTCGCGGCTATTAAGAAGAGTTAAGAGCCCGGGGTCCGAGAAGCCCGAGAGCTTGAGGGCCCGGGAGCCTTGGGGCCCGGGAGCCCGGGAGCCCGAGGGGCGGGAGCTTGAGGGCCCGAGAGCCCGGGAGCCTTGAGGCCGAGAGCCTATGAGTTTGTGCGCTGATGAGCCCTCGGCGGGAGGGCATTGTACGGGCTTCTGCTTGCTGCCGTCTGATCGTGCCAGCGTGCTCGACCTCGTCCAGGCCGCAGCGGCTTCGCCGTGCCCGCTGCGCGGGCAGCCTGGACGAGGTCTGCGCGCGCTGACCCGGGGGTGCCGCGCTTGCAGAGGGCAAGCGAGAAAGGTTTGTCATGGCGCTTCAGATGGCTCGGTTGAGTTTGGAGATGGTCGAGGCGTTGAGGGACGTGCTGCCGCGGATCAACGGAGCGATCGCAATCTCGCGGATCAGCTCGCGCGCGCGACCACCAGCGTCGTGCTCAACATCGCCGAGGGGGACGCGGTCAAAGACGGGAATCAGCGGGCTCGCTTCGGAACCGCTGCGGGGAGCGCGAGTGAGTCGCTCGCGGCCGTGCGCGTCGCGATCGCGTGGGGATACATCGGGCCCAGCGACGCTGATCCTGCCGTGAGCTTGTTGCGGCGCATCATGGCCGGGTTGCGTAAGCTGCAGCGCAGCTAGCGCGGCATCGGGGCGGCCGCGTTGCAAAGC
>JALYWZ010001021.1 GCA_030852505.1 Myxococcota bacterium
GGCCGTTCCTGCGACGCGCTGCGCGCCGCGCGTCACGAGAAAGACGCGCCCGGACCGGTCCTCGCGCGCCAGCCGCGACAGCCAGGCGAGCGGCAGCTGAACCGCGAGCTCCTCTGCGCGTTCGGCAAGGTCGGTGAGCGCCGGATCGAGCTCGAGCGCGCCCAGGTAAACGATCTGCGCGGAGCTCGGGAGCTCGGCCGCGAGGGCGTGGCTCGGCAGCCACTTGCCGACATCGCCGCGCTTTCGGAGCTCCTCGAGGCACGCTTCCTTGAGCGACTCGGGGCCGCCGATCAACGTGACCGTGAGCGGCGGATTGGTGTTGCGGGCGACGATCAGCACCTGCTGCGCGCTCCGGCGCTCGGCCCAGCTGCCCTCCGGCGCGAACGTCACGGAGCAGAAGCCGAGGCCCGCGAGCAGGTCGCTCCACGCGCGGCGATCGATCAGCGGGTAACTCGGACGCAGCGCGGTGTCGGTGAATCGCCACCAGCCCTCGGTCAAACCGAAGGTGAGATCGACCCAGCGCTCGGCGCTCACGCCCTCGAGCAAGAACAGCATGCCCGATGGTGCCAAGAGCTTCTGGGCGTGCGAGACGGCGCGCCCGAGATCGGCCGTGGCGTGCAGCACGTTGGCCGCGATCACCACGTCGTAGCTTTCGGGCTCGAAGCCCTGGGAGAACGGATCGTTCTCGATGTCGAGCAGCTTGTACTGAACGAAGCGGTGACTTTCGAAGCTCTCGGCGGCGCGTTGCAAGAACAGCGGCGAGAGATCGGTGAACGTGTACTCGACGCGCGCCGCCGGGAGCTTCGGCAAGACGAAGGTGGTCGTGCCGCCCGTGCCCGCGCCGATCTCGAGGATCCGCAAGCGCGCGCCGTCGGGGAGCTTGGCGATCGCGGCGAGCAGCCCCTCGACCAACGCCTGGTTGTAGGTCCGCGCGTAGGGCGACTCCACGTAGAGCCGCCGGGCCTCGAGGAACGTGCCGCCGGGGAACAGCAGCTGGAGCGGGTCCTGGGTGCCGCGCAGAACGCGGGACAGCACCGGCCCCGCTCGCCCGAGCATCGAGAGCTCGCCGTCGTTGGCGCCGAAGTCGGGATGCGCGGCGGCGCGGGGAGCTGGAAGCTCGCGGGCGACTTCATAGCTGCCGTCGGCGCTGCGCTCGAGCAGGCCGTCTTCGACGAGCATCTCCAAGAGCCGCGCGAACAAGCGCTCGTAACGCGACTCGACGCGCAGCCGTGCGGCTTCCGCGCGTGCCTCGAAGCGGCGCCCTCGAGCCGGATCGAAGCCGAGCTCGAACAGAGCCGCGAGCACGTAGTCGCGGCTCAACCGGTCGAGCGCGGGCAGGATCTCGTCGTACGCGGCGAGCTGCGTGGAGCGCGCCAGCTCGTCGAAGCGGCTCTGCAACCGCGCCGCGAAATGCTCGGCGCCGACCAGCGAGGGCGCAGCGGGCTCGACGCCCGGGACGGACCGCCACGTGACCTCGTAGAAGAGCTCGCTGTCGCCGCCGGCCTTCGCGACCCGCGAAAGCACGTCGCGGGAGGCACGCCGCATCGAGATCCCGGACAGAGCGCCGAGCACGGCGCCGTCAGCGCCGTACAGCGTCACGTCGGCGCGCCACTCGTTGCCGTCCGGATCTGCGGCGCGCGAGGTGGCGTGAGCCAGCAGCGACCTCGGCAGCGGGCCAAACAGCTCGACCTGATCGATGCCCGAGAACAGGTAGACGTCGCCGGGATCCTTCGGAGCCGGAAGCGTGGATCCGGCAGCCTGCAGGCAACCGTCGAGCAGCCCCGGGTGGGCGAAGCTCATGGCATCCGGGCTTTCCCCCGGCGCGAGCGCGACGTTCGCGAGCGCCTCGCTTCCGCTCACGCGCACGGCGCCGAGGCTGCGAAATGCGCCGCCGAGCTCGATCCCGAGCTCGACCAGCCGTGCGTAGAAGGCGTCGCTCGGGGCGCTCGGGCCGAGGCGCTGCTCGAGATCCGCGAGCGCGACGGCAGGCGGCTGAGCCTTGGAGGAAGGCACGAGCCTGCCTTCCGCGTGCAGCGTCCATTCGCCGTCCTCGGTCGCGGGCGCGCTCGATACTCCGAAATCGATCGAACCGTCGCTGCGGCGCGTGAGGTGCGTCTGCAGCGTGCGTCCGGCGTCGGGGAGCACGAGCGGTTCCCGGATCGTGAAATCCGCGAGTGTGCGCCGCGCAGGACCGAAGGCGGACTTCGCGGCCGCCTGTGCCAACTCCATGAACACCGGGCCCGCGACGAGCGCGCTGCCCAGCAAGCGATGCTGGCCGAGGTACGCGGG
>JALYWZ010000299.1 GCA_030852505.1 Myxococcota bacterium
GCCCAGCAGCGAGTTCGCCGCCGTAGCCAGGCGGCGCGCCGCCTCGGCTTGCTCCGCCGCGGGCAGTAGCGAGAAATCAGCGAACGTGCGCGTGAGATCGGCGGCTACCGTCGCGTCGAGCTCCGGCCCCTCGCCGGGCGTGCCGGCATCCGCGTTGCGCGCCGCTTTCCTGGCCTCGAGCGACCAGTGGATCGATTGGCGGTAGAGCTCGCAGGCGAGTGCCTCGGCGCGGCCCTTCAGGAACGAGTCGGCGGGCTTCAGCGCGCGCGCTGCGACCTCGGCCGACAAGCGCGCGCGTTGGAAGAGCGTCTCGACTCCGCGATCCTCGAGCGCGGCTCGCTGCTCGAGCTCGGCCATTTTTCGGCCGCCCCAAAACCACTCGACGACGCGCGAGGCCGCGCCGGCACGCGCTGCGACGGGCACGGCCGGAGCAGCGCTGTCGGCGCTCGAGGCTCGGGGTGGTTCTGGGAGGCTCGCGCCGGGCTCCATCGGGCGCACAGGGAAGCAAAGGGCAGGCCCTAGGTCAAGGCGAGCACCGCGCCCGAACGCCATGCTAGACACAGCTCCTGTCCCCGATCCCTCGCGGCTTCTCGCTCGTTTTGGGCACGGTTCTCGCCACGGCGTGCACGCGGCGCGACGCGCCCACGACCTCTGCGCCAGCACCGAAGGCTTCAGCCAGCGGAGTGCAGGCGTCGGCGCGGGCACCCAAGCACGCACCGCTCGCCGAAGAGCAGAGCGAGATCCCGGCCGGGGCGTTCTTCGCCGGCAGCGTGCCGGGTGATCCGGGCCGCGTGCCGGAGCTCGAGCCACGCCGCTTTCGGGTCGAGCTCGGGGCCTTTCAGATGGATCGCCTCCCCTACCCGAACGATCCGAAGCAGCCTCCACTCGTCGGAGTGAGCCGGCAGGAGGCGCAGAAGCATTGCGCCGACCGCGGCGCCCGACTGTGCACGGAGCTCGAGTGGGAGCGCGCGTGCAAGGGACCGGACAGCGACGAGTACGCGTCGGGCAAGATCTGGGACCCGCGCTGCGCGAGCGAGCCGGCAGCCTGCGCCTCCGGGTTCGAGGTGCTCGGCCTCGGCGCGGCCATCCGGGAATGGACGAAGAGCGACGTGCGCACCAAGGCCGACGCCCCGAGCGAGGCGGTGGTGCGCGGCGCCTTGGGCGCGAGCGGCGAACAGCACCGTTGCAGCGGGCGGCAGAGCCTGCCAGCGGACACGCGCGCCAAGGACCTGGGATTTCGCTGCTGCAGCGGCGCCCCGAACGGCGCCATCATCCCCGAGCCCAAGCTCGGCGACACCTTTCAGAAGGTGCGCATCACCGCCGAACGCCTCCAGGCCCTGCTCGCGGCTACGCCGGAGACCGCGGCGCTCGCCAGAGACATCAAGTTCTTCAAGGAGCCCGAGGCCGCGCAGTCGGTGATCGATCGGGGGCCAGGAGACCGGCAGGGCATGAGCTTCACCGTCTCGCCGCTCAAATGGAACCCCGTGCCAGGCGCGGAGTTCGTGGTGCTGAGCGCGCGCTCCGGCGAAAGCACCTCGTTCGTCGTGGCACTCCACGCCCTGGGCGACGACGATTACCGCGTCGCCGCGAGCTTCGTGATGAAGAACGAGCCGGGCCCCGTCGCCCTCGCCTACGACGACTTCATCCGCCCGCGCTTGCACTTCAGCACCTGCTGGGGGTGCCCCGGGGAGACGGGAAAAATCCTGTTCCGGAAGCCGGAGCGACCGGTAATTTTACAGCCCTGAGTCAGACCAGCGCAGCCCGCATTTCGAGCAGGTTCTTGCCTTCGCCCGTTTGCAGGCACCGCACTTGCGCGCCGGCCAGTGTCGCGGCGACGCCTGCTGCAAAGAGGCCCAGGCCGCGGCTGTAGCGACCATCGGGATCCGCCTTGCAGGCGAGCTGACCTGCAGCGGTGAAGGCGTTCTCGCGCAGCTTTGCCGCGAGGGGAAAGCCAGGATCGGAGATGGCCACGACTCCGTTCGAGCCGTCCATCCGCACGGAGATGGTGACGCTGCCGCCGCCGCCGTGCTGGATGGCGTTGAACAGCAGATTGCCGAGCGCGCGGGTCGCCATCTCGCGGTGCACGCGCACGCGCAAGCCGGCGGGCTGGGACGGACCCAACACCAATTCGGCGCCGTAGCTCGTGGCGCTGCTCGTGGCGCGGTTCACCGCTTCCTTGGTCAGCTCGTCGAGTGACACCGGCAGGCGCTCGAGACGCGGCTGCTCTTCGAGCGCGGACAAGCCGAACAACTCGAGGTTATCGATGATTTGATTCAGCGAGCCGCACGAGACCGTGACGTCCGAGAGAGCCTCGCGCAGGTCGTCGTCGCTACCGTCGGTGGACGACTCCAGGAACCCGATGTTGCTGTGCAGCGCGGACAGCGGATTGCGGAGATCGTGAGCTAGCAGGACCAGGAGCTGCCCGAGTAGCCGCGTGTCCAGATTTTGGGCCAAATCACTCGCAGTATTCCACGAGCACACGCCTCAGGAAAGCCGAGATTCGGTCACGCACCGCCTCGCGCTCTTCGAGTGGCAGCACGTGGGTGCCTCCGGGGATCAGCGCGAATTCGCCTTTCGGTAGTAACTTCGCCATCACTTCCGAGACTCCAGCCGGGGTGAACGAGTCTCGCTCACCAGCCACTACCAACGCGGGCACGCGCACCTCGGGTAAGAGATCTTCCGCCGAATGCTCACCCGCTTCGCGCAGCATTCGTAGAAACATTTCGAAGTCCACGTGCGCTGCGTGGCGGAAGTAGGGCTCGAGATCTTCGGGACGCACGTGCGACAAGTTCACGTCGCCGGTCATGCGCGCCAGATTCAGCCCGAATCGCACCGGAAATCGCGACCACACGGCACGCGCCAGCTTCGGGTGACGTTCGGCGAAGGAGATGAGATCGGGCAACACCGTGGCCAGCATGTCGCTGCCCTTGAAGGTGTAGGTAACGCGCCCGAAGCTGCCGCAGAGAAGCACCAAGCCAACGACGCGTTCGGGCCGTCGCCGATAGGCCTCGAGCGCCACTTGGGTTCCGAAGGAATGACCGACGAGCACCACGGGTGGATCACCGAGCCGCCTGCGGACGGCGTCCAGATCCGCCGCGTGATCCTCGACGCGGATCAGCATCGGATCCACGGGTACGCCGCTGCGGCCGTGCCCGCGGTAGTTCCAGTGGGCAACGCTCGTCACCGGTGCGAGGTCATCCCACAAGTACTTGTAGATGTAGCCGTCGCAGATGATCCCATCGCACAGCACGGCTGTGACGCGGCTCCCGCCCTCGCGCTTTCGCACGTAGAGGGGTGTCCCATCGGGCCCCTCGGCGCGTAGCTCGACGACCGACGCGCCGGACAGTTTTGCGCCCTGCTCCGTCACACGCGGAGATCCAAAGCGTGCTCCGGACCCGGTGCCGATGCCGCCCTCTGATGGTGCTGCGGATCGCGTTCGCGCATGCCGACTATCGGAACGTCGGCGGCCGCGAGGCGGCCGCGAACGGCCGCACTCGCGACACGGGCAAGAGGCTCAGCTCGCCTCTTCGCTCTCGTCTTCAACGTCATTCACGCTCGGGATCTTCTTGATCTCGAGCCGGGCCATCTTCCACGCACGTTGGACGACCCACGACAATGAACGATCGAGACGGGCCGCCTCGTCTTTGATTTCCTGGAGCATCGACTCCGGGAAATAGAGGCTCTGCTTGCGCTTGTCGCTACCCACGCCTTTGCTGGACTCGTTCTCGGCCACGCGTACCTCGAGCTGGTTGTGGAATGGTCGGCGTTCCGACCCTGCCAAGACCCACACTTCTACTACCTCCCCCCGGCCTTTGGAAGCAATCAGGTAAACTTTTTGACCCGTGAGGCCCGAACCCAAGCTACTTCGTGAAGCGGTGCCGCGTTTTTCAGCGATTTTTTCGATCTCCTCCGGCGTTGTCCCGCTCGCTCTCCGGGGCGCTGTCCGGGGCGCGGTGGCGCTCTCGATAACGTTGGTTGCGAGCCCGCTCCAGGCCGAGACCGGGGGGCAGAACCCGTACGCTTTGTTCGACCAGTTCGGGCGCGTGCTCGCCTGGGTCGAGAACGAATACGTCGATCCCGTCGAGCGCCAGCGGCTGGTCGAGGGCGCGATCGAGGGCCTGGTCGCCGAGCTCGATCCGCACTCCGCGTACCTGCCGCCGGAGGATTACGCGATCTTCCAGAGCGACACCGAGGGCCAGTTCGGAGGCGTCGGGGTCGAGGTCGATTTCGCCGAGGACTGGGTGACGGTGATCGCGCCGATCGAAGGCTCGCCCGCCGAGCGCAGCGGCGTCCGACCCGGCGATCGGATCCTGGCGATCGACCACGTGACGGTGCGCGGCAAGAGCGCGGTCGACCTGGTCAAGCGCATGCGCGGCGCGCCGGGCACCCAGGTGCTGCTCACCGTGCGGCGCGAGGGCGTCGACAATTACCTGTACTTCAGGCTCACGCGCGAGGTGATCGACGTCACCTCCGTCGCGAGCAGCGAGTTGGTGGGCAAGGTGGGCTACCTGCGGATCAAGGCCTTCCAGGAGGGCACGCACACCGAGCTGCTCGAGCACATCGGCAAGCTGCGGCAGAACCTCGGCCCGCAGGTGTCGGGCTGGATCCTCGATTTGAGAAATAACCCAGGAGGGTTAGTGAACGAGGCCGCTGCCGTGGTCGACGAGTTCCTCGGCAGCGGAGTGATCTTCACGACACGCCGGCGCGGCAAGGTCGTGGACGAGGTGCGCGCACAGCCCGGCGGCGCGCTGCGTCGCGGCGCGGTCGTGGTGCTGGTCAACGAGTTCAGCGCCAGCTCGGCGGAGCTCGTGACCGGCGCGCTCCAGGACAACGGCCGGGCCAAGGTCGTCGGCTCGAACAGCTTCGGCAAAGGCTCGGTGCAGACGATCGTCGATTTGCCGGGCGGCGCCGGCCTGCGGCTCACCACACTGCGGTATTACACGCCGAGCGGACGTGCCATCCAGGCCCAGGGGATCCGCCCGGATCTGTTCGTCGAGTCGGGCGCGGGCGAGTTCGGAGTGACGCGCGAGAAGAACCTCGAAGGTCATTTGCCCGCGGAAGCCGGGGCGCCCGTCGAGACACCGACGCCGTCGCAAGAAGCGCCGCCCGCGGCGACCCGAGCGGAGCCGATCACTCCGGGCCACGTGCCGCGCGATCCGCGCACCGGCACCGACCGCGCGCTGCTGGCCGCGTACCGTCTGCTCACGGGCGCATCCAGCGACGCGCCCGCGCGCTGAGAGCTCCCTCCGCACTTCACCCGACACCCGGGCGGAGGACGAGAGCGCGAGAGCGCGAGAGCGCGAGAGCGCGAATTCGCGACTCGCGCGACGCGCGAAACCGGTCAAGTTAGAGAGATGCTCTTTCGCTGGCTGCGCTCGACTCTGCGAGCGCTGTCGCAGGTGAACCTCTCGCTGGCGTTGAGCTTGGCGTCGGGGTTCACGCTCGTCAGCTGCATGTTTCTCGGACCCGCGCAGCGTCGGGCCTTCCCCGAGCTGCGGCTGCCGTTCCAGCGGACGGCGCCGGCGGGTGAGCTGCACGTGGTGCTCCTGGCGCTGGACGGCGTCAGATACCGCGAGATCTTCGACGGCAGCGACCTGGTCCTGGTCCGCGCGCAGCGGCTACCGGCCGAGCAACACCAGCCTGCGCGCAAGCTGATGCCGAACCTACACGCGCTGATCGACGGGCAGGGCGCGGCCCTGGGCTCCGAATCGCGGCTGTCGGCGTCCGGCCCGAACTTCATCTCGTTGCCGGGGTACACGGAGATGCTGACCGGGCGCCGGGTCACGGCTTGCCGCGACAACTACTGCACGCGCGGCGGTGCCCCTACCCTGCTCGACGGATGCGCCGAGCTCTCCGGCGTCAGACTTGAAGACTGCGCCGCGGTCACGTCCTGGCCCAACATCAGCCGCGTCGTCGCGCAGCGGCCCGAGCGGGTCGCGGTCTCCACCGGGCGCCACGGTGGCCTCACCCGCTCGATCGTCGGCGCGGCCTCGCGCGGCGCGCTGCTGCAGGCCGAGCGGGTGCCGCCGCATCCGGGTCACGGCGACTTCCGGCCGGACGCTCACACCGCGCGCATCGCGCTCTCGTACTTCGACCGGCACCAGCCGCGCGTGATGTTCATCGGGCTCGGGGAGCCCGACGAGTACGCGCACCAGAACGACTACTCGAACTACCTGCGCGCGCTCCGCGCCGCCGACCAGCTGATCGGCGAGCTCTCGACGCGCCTCGACCGGCTCGCGGCCAAGGGCGAACGCACCGCGTTCTTCATCACCACCGACCACGGCCGAGCCAGGGGCTTCGTCGGGCACGGCGCCGCGTTCGCCGAGTCCGCGCGGATCTGGCT
>JALYWZ010000300.1 GCA_030852505.1 Myxococcota bacterium
GGCGCTGGCGGCGCGCCCGAGCGACTGGCTGTTCCCGGCGCTGCGCGAGGGAGGCGCGCTGTTCGTGCGCGGTCTGCCGGTGGCGACGTACCTCGCGCAGCTGCTCGGCTGCGCACGCGATCCGATGAAGGGCCGGCAGATGCCGAACCACGTCGCGAGCCGCTCGGTCTCGGTCGTGTCGTGGTCGAGCGCGATCGCGACTCAGCTGCCTCAGGCCGTCGGCGCGGCCATGGCCATGCGTGCGCGCGGTGGCTCGGACGCGGCCGTGGCGTTCCTCGGTGACGGCGCGACGAGCCACCCCGATTTTCACGCTGCTCTGAATTTTGCCGGAGTTTTTCGGGCTCCCGCGCTGCTCGTCTGCACCAACAACCAATACGCGCTGAGCGTGCCCTCGGCGCGACAGACGGCCTCGAGCTCGTTCGCCGTGAAGGCGCTCGCCTACGGGGTGAACGCGGTACGCGTGGACGGCAACGACGCGCTCGCCGTGTTCGAGGTGGCGCGCGCCGCGCTCGAGCGGGCGCGCTCCGGGGCTGGCGCGACGCTCGTCGAGTGCCTGACCTACCGACTCGGCGCCCACTCCACGAGCGACGATCCGTCCCGCTACCGTGACCCGACCGAAGTCGAGCAATGGCAGCAGCGCGACCCGCTGGAGCGGCTTCGGCGGCACCTGACGCGCGAAGCGCAGCACGACGCCGGCGCCGACCAGTCGATCGACGCCGAGCTCGACCGCGAAGTGGACGACGCGCTCGGCGTGCTCGAGCGCGAGCCCGCGCCGCCGCTCGAAACTCTGTTCGAAGACGTCTATTCCGAGCCGCCCTGGCACCTGGCCGAACAGCTAGCTCCGTTTGCGCAGCCGACACGCGACGTTTCGCGCTGACGTCGGTTTGTTTCGGGCCGTTCGGGCGACATTTCGCCGGAAAGCCGGGGATCGCTTGAGCAGCGCGGATAACTCCGCTATGCGGAGCACGCCATGGAAGCTTCGTACGATGTCATCGTGTTGGGCGGCGGCCCCGGCGGTTATCCCTGCGCGATCCGCGCCGGCCAGCTCGGTCTGAAGGTGTTGTGTGTCGAAGAGGAGGAGTACGGCGGAGTCTGCCTCAACTGGGGCTGCATCCCGTCGAAGGCGCTGATCTCGAACGCGCACTTCTTCCAGAAGTCCAAGCACATCGCGGACCACGGCATCGTGGTGCAGAACGTGTCGGTCGACACGAACAAGATGCAGGACTGGAAGGACGGCATCGTCAAGAAGATGACGAGCAACGTCCGCAGCCTGATCAAGGCCAACGGCGGCGAGCTGCTCGAAGGCCGCGGCGCGTTCGTGGACGCGAAGACCCTCGAAGTCACCACGAAAACCGGAGAAAAGAAGCGCGTCAGCGCCAAGAAGGGGATCGTGATCGCGACCGGCTCGGCGACCATCCAGGTGCCGGGCTTCGAGTTCGACGGCAAGCGCATCATCGGCGCGCGCGAGGCGGTCAGCCTGCGTCAGATCCCGAAGCGGCTGGTGGTGATCGGCGGCGGCGTGATCGGCCTCGAGCTCGGCATGGTCTATCAGAGCTTCGGCGCCGAGCTCACCGTGGTCGAGCTCACGCCGGGCTTGCTCCCGGGTGTCGAGCCCGACTGCACCAAGGTCGTCGAGCGCACCATCACCAAGCGCGGCGGCAAGATCTTGAAGGGCACCCGCGCCGAGAAGCAGGAGCAGGGCCCGAACGGCTCGACGGTCGTCACCGTCACCGGCCCCGAGGGCACCTCCAAGATCGAGTGCGACGTGGTCTTGGTCGCCGTCGGCATGAAGCCGCGCTCGAAGAACATCGGGCTCGAACAGATCGGCGTCACCATCGACCAGCGCGGCTTCGTGCCCTCGAACGAGCTGTGCGAGACCAACATCCGCGGCGTGTACTCGATCGGCGACGTCAGCGGCCCGCCGATGCTCGCTCACAAGGCCACGAAAGAAGGCGAGATCTGCGCCGAGGTCCTGGCCGGTAAGAAATCGGCGAAGGACTGGGTCACCGTGCCCGGCGTGATCTTCACGGAGCCCGAGATCGCCACCGCCGGCCTCACCGAGGCGCAGGCCAAGGAGCAGGGCATTAAGTTCAAGGTCGGCAAGTTCCCGTTCGCGGCGCTCGGTCGCGCGGTGAGCATGGGCGAGACCGACGGCTTCACCAAGATCATCACCGACACGCAGAGCGGGCGCGTGGTCGGCATCCACATCGTCGGTCCCAACGCCAGCGACCTGATCAGCGAGGCCGTGCTCGCGCTCGAGACCGTGGCCACCGCCGAAGACATTTCGCTGTCCATCCACCCGCACCCGACGCTCGGCGAGGCGATGATGGAAGCGGCGGCGCACTCGCTCGGCCACGCCATCCACATCCAGAACCGCTAGCCGCGGCCAACCGACTCGAGCAGCGCGAGCAACCGAAACGCGGAAGTCTTGGCAGTCAGCAGGCGGGGGCGGTTCGGCGCGATGCTCGAGGAGGTGGAGGCGCTCTCCAAGCGGCCGCGCGCGCTGGTGCGCCGCGGCCTGTCGCGCTTCCCCTCGGGGCGCGCGTTCCTCCAGGTCATCGCCCAGAGCCTGGAAGGGCCGCTGCTGCACCGCGCGAGCGCGATGGCCTTCGACCTGTTCCTCGGCGCGATCCCGCTGCTCGCGCTCGCCGGTTGGTTCTTCGGCCATGTCGTCGCCGACGGCAGCGGGCGGAGGGCCGCGGCCTTGTTGCTCGGAGTGACGCCGGTTCAGGTCCAGTCCCTGGCCGAGGACGAGCTCTCGCGCTCGACGCCCGAGATGCTCGCGCCGCTCGCGGTGCTCGTCACGCTCTGGCTGGGCTCCTCGGCGTGTGCGACGTGCATGGACTATCTCGAGCGAAGGCTCGGCACTCCACCGCGTCCGTGGTGGAAGCGCCGGCTCCTGGCACTCGGCTGGGTGACGGGAAGCCTCGCGGTCTTCATCAGCGGGAGCGCGCTCGTGTTCTTCATCACGGGCGGTCCGGTGCAGATGCTCGAATCCCTGGTCCGTCCGGATACGGAGGGAGTCGCGTCTTACCCGTTGTCGTTGCTGCTACTCTACGGCCTCGCGCTGCTGCTGCTCGCGGGCTTCTACTGGCTCGTGCTCCCGCATCAGCGGATCCGCCGGCGCGTGTTCATCGGCGCAGCGCTCGGGATCGTGCTGTTCGTGCTGGTCTCGTCCGTGTTCGCGCTTTATGTCGCGAGCCTCGCGAAATACGCGCTCTACTACGGCAGCCTCGCCGCGGTGGCCGTCACCATGGCCTGGCTGTGGTTGATGTGCTTTCTGGTGCTGGCAGGGGCGGAATTCCTGGTTTCGTACGAAGAGGCGAAGCACGGCGAGCTCGATTGAGGGGACGGCTGGCGAAACTCTCGAGTGCGTGACAAATTCCGGCGCATGGGCCTCTTCGATCGCGTCGGCCGCGTGATCTCGTCGAACTTCAACGCCCTGCTCGATCGCCTGGACGATCCGGGAAAATCCGTCGATCAGATCTTGCTCGACATGAAGGAGCAGCTGCGCGCGGCGCGGGGCGAGGTCGTGCGCGCGGTAGCCATGGAAAAGCAGCTCCGCGGCAAGGTCGAGACGCTCGAGGCCGAGGCCAAGCGCTGGGAAGACCGCGCAGCGCTCGCGCTCGAGAAGGGTGACGAGGCGCTGGCCCGCGAGGCGCTCGCGCAGAAACGGCGCGCGCTCGGCGAGCGAGACCGCGCGGAGTCCCTCGCGGCCGAGCACCGGGCCCTCGCGCTCGAGATGCGTTCGGAGCTCGAGCGCATGGACAAGAAGCTCGGCGAGGTCCAGGCGCGTCGTTCGACGATCGTCGCGGGCGCGCAGATGGCGCGGGCCGGCGCCGGCGTCAGCGGCCTCGGACACACCGGTGGCGGGCCCACGCCGCTCGAGGAGCTGCGGCGGATGGAAGATCAGATCGAGGGTATCGAGGCCTCGGTCCAGGCCGAGCGCGAGCTCGACTCCGTCTTCCAGCGCGGCCCGACCGGCCTCAGCACGGCCGAGGTCGAAGCGCGCTTCCGCGAGCTCGAGTCGAAGGCCGACGCGCCCTCGGCATCGGCGGAGATCGAGGGCGAGCTCAGCGCGCTGAAGAAGAAGCTGCGCGTGAAGGTCTGAGGGCTAGTTTTTCACACCGAGCTCGTCCAGTAGCTCCGGGCTCGCGCGCTCCACTTCTTGCAGCAGGAACAGCGCGTACCGGAGATCCACGTGGATGCTGCGCGTGGTCGGCAGGAAGACCCAATCGGAGGCCACGGACTCGTAGGTGCCGTCGAAGGCGAGGCCCACGAGCTCGCCGCGTGCGTTGAGCGTCGCCGAGCCCGAGTTGCCGTTCGTGATGTGGAGGTCGCTCAAGAAGTCTACCGGCACGTCCCCGAGCGACCGGTCGGCGTAGCGCGAGCTCGGGCTGGTCTTCGCGGCAGCGAGCAGCGCGGGCGGCGCGTCGAAGGGCTCCTTGCCCGTGTGCTTGGCAACGACCTCGGAGAGCTTGGTGAAGGCGCCGATCTCGTGTCCCGGCGCTCCTGGCGGCGCTTTCTGGACGGTGCCGTAGGCGATGCGCAATGTGCCGTTGGCGTCGGGCGCGACGGCTCCGCCCTTGAACGCCAGCAACATCTCGAGGAAGCGCGGCATCTGGATCAGCATCTTGCCCTGGAAGCGCTTGCGCCGGCTCTCGACCGCTCGAAACTCCGGGTACAGCTTGGCGATCAGGCGCACGAGCGGATCCTGGCTCTTTTCCAGCTCCTCCGGCTTGGCCTTCTCGAACAGCTCGAGCCGCGCCTTCTCGTCGGCGAGCTTGGTCTTTTCGTACAGCTTGGCGATGGCGCGGTCGAGACCGGCGTCGCTGGTGTCGGTGCCGGCGATCGCCGCGAGGGCCGGTGTGCGAGTCTCGGGCGAGCGCGCGCGGTCGCGCTGCAGCGCGAGCTTCAGCAGCGCGCGGTCGAGCTTCCCGTAGATCTGCGAGCTCATGGCCTTGAGCTCGTCCCTGAGCTTCGGCAGGTTGCGGTCCTGGTACGCCGGGTCGCGCGCGGCGTCCGGCTTCTGGCGCTCGTCGGCCATCCGAGCGATGCGGTAGGCGGCGAACAGCAGCCGCGGCATGAGCATCTCGCGCTCGAGCGCGGTGTCGGAGACGCGCGTCTTTTGCGCCTCGCGGTAGGCGTTCTCGAGATCCGCGAGCAGCGTGCCGTAGCCCGCGTTGCGCTTGGGATCGCTCGTGATGAACGCAGCGAGCGCCTTTTCCTGGTCGAGCTTCTTTTGCAGGAGCCCGGCGCGCTCGAGCCCCTCGAGCTCCCCCTGGTGCTTGATGCGGTAATTGCTGAAGCCGCGCATCCAGCGTGCGCCCTTGATGGCGATCTCGGGGTCGTCTTTGGCCATGCCCTCGAGCAGGCCGAGGTAGGCGTCGAACATCGCCAGCCGCTCGGGGTAAATCTCGTGCACCACCTCGCGCATCTCGACCGAGGGGCTCAGGAGCGACGTGTGTCCGGGGTAGCCGGCCACGAATACCAGGTCGTTCTCCGCGAGCGGCGCCGTGGCGAGCTTCAAGTACGAGGGCGGCCGGTGCGGCACGTTGTCGGGTGAGTACTCGGCGGGCAGGCCGTCCTTACCGACGTAGGCGCGGAACAGCGCGACGTCGCCGCAGTGCCGCGGCCAGCGCCAGTTGTCTATGTCACCGCCGAAGTTGCCGATGCCCTGAGCGGGGGCCCACACGATGCGGACGTCGCGGATCTCGAGCGTCTCGATCACGAAGTAGCGCAGGCCCTCGTAGAGCGCGACGAAACCGCAGCGCACGCCGGGACGGCCCTTTTCGCAGTCGGCGACGAGCTCCTTCTCGAGCCGGTCGAGCTCGTGTTTGCGAGCCAGATCATCGACGATCGATTGCAAGATCGGACGGACCTTGGCGGTGACGTCGTTCATCGACGACAGCACCGACAGGCGCATGCCCGGGCCGCCGGAGCGCTCTTCGGCGCGGTTCTTGGCGAGAAACCCGGTCTCGAGCAGGTTTTGCTGCGGCGTGGAGTTTCGCTGCAGCGCGAGCGTCGAGCAGTGGTGGTTCGTGGCGACGAGCCCGTCCTTCGACACGAACGAGGCGGAGCAGCCGTTGAGATTCACGATCGCTCCGAGCAGGCTCGACTTCGGATCCGAGAGCAGCAAAGGATCGATCTCGAGGCCGAGGCTCTTCAGGACCTCGGCCTGTTGCGGCATCTGCGACGGCATCCACATCCCGCCCGGGTTGGTGAACGCGAGGCGGGGTGCGGCGGTGGCGACCGGTGTCGGAGCGGGCGCTGGCGGCGGCGCAGCCTGCGGCGGCGGAGGAGGCGAGGCACACGCGGAGAGCGCCCACCCGAGC
>JALYWZ010000041.1 GCA_030852505.1 Myxococcota bacterium
GCCAGCGACCCGACCAGACGCACCCGCGAGACGCTCGAAGACGTCGCGATCACCGCCCCTCGGACCGCGCGCAGGGTGCTGACGACGGAGTTCACGCCTACCAAGACTACGGAACCGCGGCCGAAGCCGCGACCACCACGGGAGCCGCGGCGATGGCCGCCGTGATCCCGGCGGATCGCGTGGTCGAATGGAAGCCCGGCGTCCCCGGCGGCATCCCGTCGCGCACCACGATCTGCGCGACGCTCGCGCCGAGCGGGTCGAACGACACCCCGAAGATCCAGGCAGCTCTGGACAAGTGCCCGAGCGGTCAGGTCGTTCAGCTCAAGGCGGGCAACTTCAACATTCAGGGCGAGGGTCTCGCCATCACGCGCTCGGGCGTGGTCTTGCGCGGCTCGGGACCGACGACTCGTTTGGTCAAGCCGGCCGGCACCAACTACCCCGTGGTCATCATCGGCAAGCGCTGGTTCAAGTACAAGCCGGCGGTCAACCTCGCCGCGGACGGCCTGCGCGGCAGCCGCAGCGTGAAGCTCACCACCGCCACTGCGATGAGCCCCGGCGAGCTCGTGGTAGTCAACGCGCTCACCGATCCGAACAAGACCATCTGGAGCGACCGCTCGCCGCCCGGCGACGGCAGCCGCGGCTGGTTCTCCGAGTACGATCGCCCGGTGGGTCAAACTCTCGAGGTTCAGTCCGTGAGCGGCAGCACCGTCACCTTCACGACCCCGCTCTACACGGACTTCACCAAGGCCAAGTCGGCGCATCTGCTCCGCATCGACCACAACCCGCTGTCGCTCGTCACTTACTCCGGCATCGAAAATCTGTACGTGGCCGGCGGAGAGGGCGGCGACGGTGGCGGCAACATCCACCTGTTCGCCTGCGCCTACTCCTGGGTGAAGAACGTCGAGAGCGAGTTCTCCGACGGCACCGCGGTCAACCTCGACGGCACGTTCCGCTCCGAGGTCCGCGACTCGTACATCCACTCGACCAAGAACCCGAACCCCGGCGGCGGCGGCTACGGCCTGGGCGTGAACGCGTACGCCTCGGACAACCTGCTCGAGAACAACATCGTCTGGGCGTTCAACAAGGTGATCGTGATGCGCGCCTCCGGCGGCGGCAACGTCATCGGCTACAACTACATGGATGACGGCTTCGGCGCCGGCTACATGACCATCCCCGAGGTCGGCCTGAACGCTTCGCACATGACCACTCCGCACTACGAGCTGTTCGAGGGCAACCAGGCCTGGAACTTCGCCGGCGACGCGGTGTGGGGCAACTCGATCTACATCACCGCGCTCCGCAATCACTTCACCGGCAAGCGCCGCTCGGCTGCGCCGCTGCAGCTCCGGGACGAGGTCGGGCGTCGTATCGCCGAATCCGTCCCAGGCCACCGCTGGTACTCGTTCCTCGGCAACGTGCTCGGCTACTCGGGCCAGGTGCCGAGCCCGGGCGGTGATCGCTTCGCCTACGAGGTGCTCGGAGACACGCCGGCTGGCGTGGTCCCGGTCTGGAAGATCGCGAAGGACACCACGCCGACGCTGATCCGCCACGGTAACTACGACTTCTTCACCAAGCAGGTTCGCTGGGAGTCGTCGATCGCGAGCCGCACCATCCCGACCTCGGCGTACCTGACCAGCAAGCCGGCTTTCTTCGGCAGCCTGCCCTGGCCCTGGGTCACCCCGGAGAACGCGCAGTCGCCGGTCGGCAAGCTACCCGCGCGCGAGCGCTTCGAGAAGATGCAGTAAGGTTACGGCGTAGTCGTGGAATGCGGCGTCTCGGGCGCCGCTTCCTTCCTGCGCTGCATCGCCATCCGGATCCAGGCGATCATCTCTTTGACGTCCACGGCCCGGATCGCGAGCGCGAGCACCACGTAGAGGAGCACGTCCACGGGTAGGCGCAGCCAGCCTATCCGTGGGCGCAAGAGCACGTCGCAGGCGATCACCGCCAGCGAGACCAGCGCGCAGCGCGACACCGTGCGGAGGAGGCGCCTATCGAAGGCGCGCTTGCCCAGCAAGATCAACATCGGCACGACCAGACAAATCTCGGTGCCGAGCGCGGCGGTGGCGCAGGCGATGCCTCCGCCCCCCGGCCCGTAGGCGCGCAGCCCCGGGCCGATCAACAGCAGATTCAGCGACGGGCTGACGACCAAGCCCGCTAGATAGATGTAAGTCACCTTCCAGGTGCGGTTCAGCATCGTGAGCGCGCACCAGCAGATGATGCTGACGTAGATCAGGAGAAACACCGAGGCCATCACGCGCAGCGCCTGCACCGACGGCAAGAACGCCGAGCCGAAGACGATGCCGATCCATTCCTCCGCTCCGGCGCCCATCATCAGCGCGATCGGCATGGCGAACGCCATCACCATCTCCACCGAGCGGCGGAACATCGAGTACAGCTCTTCTTCGGAGACCGCCGCGGCCTTGGCGAACAGCGGCATCAGCACCCAGCTCAGAATCGGCGTGAGCAGCAGGGTCAGCCCGGCCAGGCTGGTCGCGGCGCCGTACCAGCCCACCTCTTGATCGCTGGCGCGCACGGCCAGGATGGACACGTCGAGCTTCGAGTACGTGGTGCTCGCCAGACCCGTGACGAAGAATGGCAACGACGCGACGATCACCTTACCGGTCGCGCGCGCATCGATCCGCATCTGGATGCCGACGTACCTGCGCGCCAGGCGGAACAGCACGCCGGATTTCAGCGCCTCCGAGAACAGCGCCGCGCTCGCGAAAGCCCACAGACCAAGGTCCAGGAACACGGCCGAAGCCATGATCCCCGCCCACAAGAGCTTGGACACGACCTGCAGCACGGACATCTCGTTGACGCTGCCCTTGGCCTGCAAGATGCCGGCGGACGTCAAGTTGCCGATCGCGAGGAACTGCGAGACGCCGCAGATGTACACGAGCAATCGGACTTCTTCGCTGCGATCCGTGACCGTCAGCATCCAACCCATGCCGACGAAGACCAGGACCGACAACAAGAGCCGCAAGACCACGATCCCGCCGACGAAGTCGCTCGCGTGCTCTGGCCGAACCGGCAGCTCTTTCCTGACGTAGGTGTCGATGCCGAGGCCGAGCGGCACCAAGGCGATCGCGGCGAACGAGTCCGCGAAGTTCAACATTCCGAAGCGCTCCGGCCCCAAAAAGCGCGGGATGTACAGCCTCGCCACGAGCCCGATACCCCAGCTCACGATCAAGGAGCTCCCGAGCTTCGCGATGTTGCGAATTGCGAGCGTGATCTCGCCTTTTCGCCAATCCGTCGTGTTGCGCTTCGAGTTCGGCTGCGCTGCTTCGTCGAGGGCGGGCTCGGCAACGGGATCCGAAGCGGGGCGCAACGCCGCAGCGGTCGGGTCGCTCTCGGTTCCCATATGAGTCCGAGGTTCTAGCTTACTCCGGTCGAAACAGCGAAACCGCCCCCCAGAAAAAAAACCGCAACTGCCGCAACTGGAGGATTGACTCTGTGTCGGTCGCCCCCTAACGAGGAAAGGATGGAGGCCTGGCTCGCCTGGTTTCGGTCACGAGCGTTGTTTCGGACTTCGCTCCTCCTCTTGGCAGTCGCGTGTACCGCCTGCGCCTCGCGCGGCCGTTACACCCGCGTCGAGGATCTGCCGCCCGCGCCGCCGAGCGCGGGGGAGTACCGGATCCAGAGCGGCGATCTGCTCGAGATCCGCGTCTACAACGAAGAGCGGCTGACCGCGCGACCGCGCGTGCGCAGCGACGGACGCATCGTGCTGACGCTGGTTGGCGAGGTGCAGGTCAAGGGCAAGACGTTGTCCGAGCTGGCGCAGGAGATCGGCCAGCGCTTGCAGCGCTACATCCAGAATCCGTCCGTCACGGTCTCGCTCGAAGAGCGCGGAACCCTGGCCGTCACCGTGGTCGGGGAAGTCGCTCACCCCGGCGTCTTCAACCTGCCGCGAGACTCCGGCGTTCTGCAAGCCATCGCCACCGCCGGCGGGCTGACGGAGTTCGCGGACGAGGACGCGATCTTCGTCCTGCGCGCTCGGCCCTCGATGCGCATCCGCTTCACCAATCGCGCGCTGACCCACAACGACGTCCGGTCCGTCAGCTTCACGTTGATGGACGGCGACGTGGTCACGGTTGAGTGAGCTTTCAAGCGTCGATCGCCGCACTCCTGTTGCCGACGCTGCTCGCGGGGCCGCGGGTGCTGCTGAACAACTCGGGGCGCGCGGAGCTCCGAACGCGCCACCCCGGCGATCCCGTGGCTGGCGAGTTCGAGCCCGGGGACCAGGCCTTCGACACGGACGTCGTAGCGCGCTTCAGCCTGGGGCTCGGGTGGCGGCGAACCCAGCTCGAGCTCGCCTACGAGCCGCGTTACACGCTCAATAACTTCACCGAAGAAGAGACGAGTGATCTCTTGCACTCGTTCAGCGCCTCGGCCACGCACCGCTGGCAGCGCGTGACGTTGAGCCTGTCGGAGACGGTATCGATCGGCACCCGGCGCTTCACGAGCTTCTCCGCTCCGTTCCAGCCCGCCGAGCCCGCGCAGCCGACCGATCCAGGAGCACCGCCCGATCCTGCGCAACCGACGCCGCCCGCGCAGCCCCCGCCGGACACCGCTCCGGGTCAGGCCGTCGTCGCGCCGCTGTCTGCCGACTACTTCGGGACGGACACGGTCCTGAGCTCGATCGTGCGTCTCTCGCCCCGCTCGACGTTCAGCACCTCGCTCTCTTACGCGATCGCCGGCGGTCGCGACGAGGAAGCTCGGCGCACCATCCCGCGCAGCTCCGGTCCCAGAGCCTCTGCCGAGTACAGCACGCTGGTGTCGCGCCGGGACACGCTCGCGACGGGCCTGGAGGGCACCTCCGTGCTCACCGAGGGCAGCGGCGATCTACAGACCACGCGCGCCACGACGCTGACCGCGCGCGAGACCTGGAGCCGCCAGTGGTCGATGCGCACCTCCACCAGCCTCGCCGGCGGCGTGACCTTCGTCCCGCGCAACGAGGAGGACGACAACTCGTACGTCTATCCGACCGGCTCCGCCACGGTGCTCACCGTGCTCTACTCGGGCCGCGGAGCCCGCCTCGACTTCACGGGCATCGGCGCCGCGGAAGTCGTGATCGACCGCCTGAGCGGCCAGACCGACCCGCGCGCGACCATCAACGGGCGTCTGACCTGGACCCGCGGATTGCTCGCAATGTACGGCGGAGCGGGCTGGACGCGCTCGCTCTATCCGAACCGACCGAATGCGGTGCGCGTCGTGTTCGGAGACGGCGGGCTCCGCTACCAGGCCACGCCCTGGATCGCGCTGGAGCTCGGGACGCGCCTCAGCGATCAGACCGTGGAGTCACCGGAGGGGGTCGTGCTCACTTCTGCCGCCGAGGGCTTGCAGTGGACCGTGTTTGCGGCGGTGTCGGTGCAAGCCCCGACGCTGGAGCTGTGAAGCCGTCCCCGGTATCTTCAGCTTCCACCCCGCCCGGCGGGGTTCCTCAAGGTTCTAAGCATGGCCGTGAGGCTCAGGCCGTAGCGGCGACGGCCTGCTTCTTCTCGAGGAACTTGCAGAGGTTGTCGAGCGAGTCGAGGTTCTGGGGGACGAGCTCGGCGTCGCCGATCTTGATGGAGAACGTCTGCTCGAGGAAAGCCACGAGCTCGAGCATGCCCGTGCTGTCGATGATGCCGGTCTGAAGGAACGAATCGCCGTCTCCGAAACCTTCGACGAAGAAGGTCTGGGAGATGAAGTCTCGGATGGTAGCTCTCGTGTTCACGTTGTGCCTCGTTCTGCGCAGTGCCGCGCAGGTCTAACCATTTGCTTCAGTGACTCGAAGCGACAGGCTCATGGGTCTGGCAGGGTTTCCCATGGCCATCGATTTCGGGGGGACGTCCTTGGTCACGACGCTGCCTGCGCCCACCACGCTGCCATGACCGATCCGGACTCCCGGCTCGACCACGGCGCCATGCCCAATCCACACGTCGTCTTCGATCACGATGGGTCCGCTGCTCTGGCCGCTCGAATCCGAGACGCGCACGAAACTGCCGAACATGCAGCGGTTGCCGATCAGCACGCTGTCTTTGGCCTCGATCGAGGTGCCGTAGTTGAACATGCACTTCTGTCCGATCGCCACCTTGGCTCCCGCCCGGACCAGGATCTCCGTCGGAACCAGCGAGCCGATGAAACAGACGCGATCGCCGATGCTGAGGTCGCCGTCGACCTCGATGCGCAGCGGGCCCTCGGCCATCACGCCGGAACCGATCGACAATCCGCGGAATTGCCAGCGAGCTCGAACGCGCCCGAGCGCGCGAGCCGCGAACTTCCCGGGGCCAGCTTTGAAAAGCTGAAGTGCGCGTACCAGATCGATCATCAGCGCCGTCGAGGACCGAGCGATTGCCGGAAAAGGCCGAACGTAGACGCGTTTACCATCATCCCGCTCATTCTGCCGAACCCGGCCGAACCAGGCGCGGCGGGGAGCCGGCGATCCGCGCGTCTGCCGGGATGCGGCGACTCACCACCACGCCAGGACAGAGCTCGGTTCGATCACCGACCTGGGCGCCTGGCAACAAGATCGCGCGCCAGCCGATCGAGCAGTTCTTGCCGACGGTCACTGGCAGCGACGGCGGGCGGGTTTCGTGCCGATCACCCGACAAGGGGTGAAAATTGTTGTCGAGGATTTTGGCGAAGCCGCCGATCCGCGTTTCGTCGCCGATTTCGATGCGCAACAGCGCCTCGATCGAAACGCCGCCGGCGATGCGGACTCCGCGACCGAGGACGATCACGCCGTCCTCCTGGCAGTGCAGCTCGATCGCGGCGGCGCGGCCGTCGAGCTCGACGTCGTCTCCCACGTGCAGCTGGCCGGTACCGTGCAGGTAGACTCGCCCCAGCACGCGCACGTTCAGGCCGAAGCTCGCCGAGCGCCGGGCCAGCCAGCGCAACCGCGCCTGGGCGGGCAGCTCAGCGAGCGACGTGAGCAGCGCTGCGGGTGACGACGGCAGCATCATGTCCGGAGCAGCGTCGCCAGGAAGCTCGTGAGCCGGGCAGCGACGTACTTCCGTCCGGGCTCGTTCAGGTGTTGGCCGTCGTAGGCGTACGAGTCGACCAAGCGCAGGACCTGCTGACCTTCCCGCTCGAAAGACGACAGCTCGCCGGATTGGGTGGTGGCTTCGACCACTGCGAGATCGAAGAGCGGTTGCTTGCCAGCGTACGTGCTGCGCAGCTTTTCGTTGAAGCGCTCTCGAACGAAGTTTTCGCTTTCGCCCCAGACGTTGCGACCGAGCAGGCGCTTCACGGTTCCGCTCACTCCGCCCTGCGTCACGGTGAGCGGCACCGTGACGTGCACGAAGTGGGTCTTCGGGTAGGCGGCCTCGAGCCGGGCCATGGTCGCCTGGTAGTGGGCAAAGAGCTCGTCCACCTGCGTGTCGGCGTTGAAGTCGACGTAGCAAAACTTGAAAAACGCAGCCTCGGCGCGCTCGCCCACGCCGGACTCGACCGTGCGCGCGAACGCGTCGATCTTCGACCTCGGATCTTCGTTCTTTCCGTTCAGGGCGTGAACGAAGCCCGGCGCGGCGAGGTCCTCGGCCGAAGTCAGCTCGTTCAGCTTGAGGTCCACGCCGAGCGAGCGCCCGAGGTCCCGAAAGCCGTCGAGGATGTTGCCGCCCACGGACTGGTGCCCGAAGAAGACCCGGTGACCGGCCAGGGCTGCCAGTTGATCCCGCTGAAACTCGGGCAGTGTCCGGTTGGGGATTGTTCCCCAGGGCTTCGTGGAGCGGCCGATGCACATTTCCGCGACGCATTCTTTCTGCGCGCAATCCGCGCTGGAGGAGCAAGCGGCTGCGACCGAGGGCTCACTGCAGGCCGTCGTCGACAGCACCAGTAGACCGGGGGCCAGCCAGCGCAGCCCGGCGACGAGCGACCATTTCAGGAGAGCGTCTCGCGGTTTGAGCATCAGGCAGGCTTGCCCAGTTTACCTCAATTTTCCGCGAGGACGCATAGGCAAAGCATCGGGTTTCAGGCCGCGCCGCTCGCTACGGAGCTGAGAAAAGCTCGCTCTCAGGAGGGCGTCGACGCAGGATTCGCGCGCTCGACTGTAGCGTTTGTCGCGTTTGTAGCGTTTTCGGGCGGGTCGGTCCGCGCTCCGATCTGTCCCGCGCGTCCCGCGCGTCCCGCTCCAGATCCGCCCGTTAACTCGGGTGGCGCTCTTTCCAGACTTTTTGTTGTCGCTGGTTGGTCCGGCGGGTGGCCTCGGCCTTTCCGTACCTCAGGCAGTCGCGCTGGTAGTCGTTCAAGAAGCGGCGGAACTCGGGGCTGCCGTAGCGCGGCAGCCGCTTCGCGGCGCTCGAGAAGTAACCCCAGAGCATGCCCGCGCTCCCGTACAGAACCGGATAGTGCGTGACCCGAAACGCGGCGCTCGCCACGATGTACGCGGGCATCGTGCCCATGAAGTACTGGCCGTACCCCCAGCGCACGCGCCCCGTCCAGATCCCCTTCTGACTCGAGCCCATCGGGCGCAGGTGAAGGAAGCGCAGATCTTCTCGATCGGAGCTCTCGGCGATCCAACCCAGCATGCGACAGCAGTGACAATCGATGCCGTCCCACATGACCTGCCGCACGAACCCGCCGATCTCTCGGAAGCAGGTGGTGCGGTAAAACTTGGTCATGCCCACCGACATCTCGTCGCCGCAAACCTCCGCCTTGCGTGAGCCGTCCGGTAGCTCGTTGTAGGGCTTACCGGAGAACGTGCCGAGACGCGGCTCCGCGTTCATGCGCGCGATCAGGATTTCGAAGTACCGAGGCGGCAGCTCGAGATCGAGGTCGATCTTGCAAACGAACTCGAACTCATCGAGGTTCACCGTGTCGAGGCCCGCGTAGAATGCCTCGATCACGCCGGGGCCGACGCTGCGCCCACCGCGGTCGGCCCGCCGAACGACGCGCAGGTACGGCATGCGCTGCGAATACTCCTCCAAGATCTGCGGAGTGGCATCCGTAGAGCCATCGTCTACGACGACGAACAGCGCTGGTGGCACGCTTTGTGCGGCAATGCTGTCGAGCGTGCGACGCATGTACTGTGCTTCGTCGCGACACGGGGCAACCAAGACATAGCGACCTTTGGCATCCATGACTCGCGCTCGATCCGAGTACCTAGTGCTTCCGCGAAACGCTGTCAAACACGCGAGCACGGGCGCGCCGTTCGCAGAGTCGAGGCTTGCCACGCGCAGCGTGTAACCGCGGATTCATCCGCGCTTCTCAGCCCGCACGAGCACCACCGCGCAGGTTTGCATTTCGCCGATGCCTGGAAGACACTCGTGCGGAAATGTGCGGCATTGCTGGCGCTGTCGGAAGCATCGACGAGAGCATCGAAAAGGCCGTGCAGCGCATGGCAGACACCCAGGCGCACCGCGGCCCGGACGACTCGGGAAGCTTCGTGAGCGGGCACGGCCCCGGAGTCGCTTTCGGCTTTCGGCGCCTCGCCATCATCGATCTCTCGTCCGACGGCCATCAGCCGATGCACGACCCCGAAACCGGGAACGTCATCGTCTTCAATGGTGAAATTTACAACTACGCGGAGCTCAAGAGCGAGCTTGCGAGCGATGGCCCGTTTCGCTCCAAGAGCGATACGGAGGTGCTGCTCCGAGCCTACCGCCGGTGGGGCAAGGACATGCTGCGGCGCCTGCGCGGCATGTTCGGGTTCTGCATCTACGATCCGAAGCGCCGGCAGGCTTTTCTCGTACGCGATCGCCTGGGGATCAAACCGATCTACTTCGCGGTCGTCGAGCGCGCGGGCAAGAGCACGTTGTTGTTCTCGTCGGAGCTCCGCTCGCTGCTCGCGACGGGGCTCGTCGCGAAGAAGCTCGATCCGCTCGGGGTAGACACGTACCTGTGGAACGGCTTCGTGGTCGGCCCATCCACGATGGTGGAAGGCGTGGAGCTGCTGGAACCGGGAGCCAGCCTGACCCTCGACCTCGACGCGCCGAGCCCGAGGCCCGAGCGCTACTGGCAGCTCGCTTCCGGCCCGACACAGCCGGCCGACGTGGCAATCCGCGAGCTCGCTCGCGAGCTCGACACGGCCGTCGAACAGCACCTGATGGCGGACGTGCCGCTCGGTGTGTTCTTGTCGGGCGGCGTCGACTCGAGCGCGATCGCGGCGCTGGCGGTGCGGGCGAACAAGGGCAAGGTCGCGACGTTCCACATCGGTTTCGAGGAAGCCGCCTTCGACGAATCGCGCTACGCCCGCAGCGTCGCCCAGGCGCTCGACACCGAGCACTCCGAGTTTCGGCTGACCCAGGAGCGCTTCCGCTCGGAGCTCGACGCCGCGCTGCGGAGCCTCGACCAGCCGACGCTCGACGCGATCAATACCTATTTCGTGAGCCGCGTGGTGCGCGAGGCAGGCTTCACCGTGGCCTTGGCGGGCACCGGCGGCGACGAGCTGTTCGGCGGCTATCGGAGCTTCCGCGATCTGCCGATCGCGCGCCGGGTGAGCCTGGCCGGAAGTCCCGTGCCGGAGTCGCTCTTCGGGCGTGGAGTTTCCCTCGCCAACCGCTTACGCGGCGGCAGCGCGAGCGAGGTCCCACCGCAGACGCGCTGGGGCAAGCTGGCCGACGCGCTCGCTTGTCGCGGCGATCTCGTGCGGCTCTATCAAGTCTCCTACGGACTCTACACACGGGACTTCCTGGGGCAGCTCGCGAGCCCGCGAGTCCGTCACCGCGCATCGTTCGGCCTCACCCCCGAGCGCGCCGAGTCGCTCGCTCGCTCGCTCGGCGGCGAAGTCCGCTCCGAGATCGGCCGGCTCGAGCTTGCCATGTTCATCGGCGAGCGCTTGCTGCGTGACTCGGACGCGGCGAGCATGGCCGTGTCGCTCGAGCTGCGCGTCCCGTTGCTCGATCACCGCGTGGTGGAAGCGGCGCAGGCGGTGCCGGATGCGGCGCGCTTCTTCCCGCTCGGGAGAAAGATGTTGCTGCGAGAGCTCTCGCTGAACCGCGTCCCGCCGTCGATCTTCGATCGGCCGAAGGCCGGCTTCGTCTTGCCGATCGAGGTCTGGGCGAAGGATCAGCTCGCACCGCAGATCGAGCAGACCTTCGCCGATCGCGGTCTGGTCGAGAGCGCGGGTCTCGACGCGGATGCCCTCGGCCGGCTGTGGCGTTCGTTCCGCGCAGGTGCCCCCGGCCTGTACTGGTCGCGGATCTGGGCGCCCTACGTGCTGCTCGACTGGTGTCGCCGCGAGGGCGTGGCGCTCGCCTGATCAGCCGAGCGTGATCGCGCCGATGAAGTGCTGTCGGCCGATCTCTTCGGTCGTGCGCTTCGCGTCGCCGACTCGCATGCGCTTCAACAGCACGCACAGCACTGCGCAATCTGCGGACTGCGCCAGCGAGACCGTGACCGGGTTCTCGGTGCTGGGCGCGAGCGCCAGGATCACCGGGCCGGAGCGGATCGTGCCGCGGATTTGACCGGCGAACTCGGCGACGCTGTCGAGCTTGAGCTCGGTCGCGTCGGCGACGTGCACCTGCGCGCCGATGTGGCGCATCCCCGTTCGCGCGAGCGCCATCGCGATCTCGACCGTCATGTCGGGTGGCCCTCCGGCGCCGGCGGGTACCAGCGCGAGGGACCGCCAGGTCCGGTCCTGCATCGACAACCACAGACGCTCGAGCTCGGCACTACTCCAGGGCTCGCCGCTGGCAAGGCGCTGCGGAAGGAGTGCCAGATCGGTGATGCTACGCATGTGCGGGAAGGCTCTGCTCGGCTCCCCGTCGGAGCTCGTACGACTCCAACGGGAAGGTTCCGACCGCGCTCTCTCCTGCGCGATCGCCCACGAGCCTAGCACCTAGGGCGACGTGAGGAACAGCGCTAGTACGCGTTCTTGCTGGATTTCCTGCCAAAAACCGTGAGGAAAATGATCTCCAGGTCCCAGAGCAACCGCCAGTTGCGGATGTACGCCAGGTCGTGCTCGATGCGGCGAACCATCTTCTCGTCGGTGTCGGTCTCGCCGCGCCAGCCGTTGACCTGGGCCCAGCCGGTGATCCCAGGCTTGACCTTGTGGCGCAGCATGTAGCCGTGGATCTTCGCGCGGTAGAGCTCGTTGTGCTTGATGGCGTGCGGCCGGGGCCCGACGATCGACATCTCGCCGCCGAGCACGTTGACGAACTGCGGCAGCTCGTCGAGTGAGGTGCGGCGCAGGAACGCGCCGAGCGGGAACTTGCCGAGCTTGATGAAGCGGTCGTCCTCGCGAGTGGCCTGCTTCACGTCGTCGCCGTCTTCACACACCGTCATGGTGCGGAACTTGAGCACGCGGATCGATTTGCCGTTCAGCCCGTAGCGGCGCTGTGCGAACAGCATCGGGCCCTTGGAGCTCAACTTCACGAGCACGCCGATCACCAGCATCGGCACCGCGATCATCAGCAGAATCAGGCTGGCGAGCACGACGTCCTCGACGCGCTTCAACCAGCCCCCGACGCCGAAGAAAGGCGTGTCGAAGATGCTGACGACCGGGATGTCGCCGACGGCGCCCCACCGCGAGTGGAGCGGGTCGAACGCCATGAAATCGGCCACGATGTTGACGGTGGCCGTGGTATCCGCCAGGCGGCGGATGATCAGGTTGATGCGCGGCTCGGCCTTGAGCGGCAACGTGATGTAGATGATGTCGAGGCGCCCGGCGCGCGCGTCCGCCACGAGCTTGTCGATGTCACCGGCGAACGCGCCGTACTCTTCCGGGATGCCGTGGCGGCGAGCCGGGATGCGGTCGTCGTAGATACCGACGACCTTCATGCCGAGCGCCGGATCGTGCTGGATACGACGCGCGAGCGACTCGGCCATCTGGGTCGCGCCGGCGATACCCACCGCCCGCAGATTGCGCCCCCGGATCCGGAGCTCGGCCAAGATCGTCCGGAAGACCAGGCGCCACAGCATCATCAGCGCGGGCGCCGACAGGAACCAGATACCCGCGGTGACGCGAGAGAACTCTGCCGATAGCTTGGCGACGAACGCCACGAACAGCAGCACCGGAACGGTCACGAACCAGGTGGAGAGGACCGTGATCGATTCGTTTCGGAACGGTTGCCCCCGCCAGGAGCGATACAGGCCGTTCATCTCCGCGGCGAGGTAGAAGGCGACGACCGCGACGGTGGCGGCCAGGGCGTTCTTCGTGTCCCACTCTTCGCCGTGAAGGACGACGGAGAGGTACTGAGTCCCGATGATCAGGAGCGCGTCGCCCAGGCGCTGAAGGATCGAGAACGAGGACTGGTGGGAACGTGCCCAACCAGGTTTCGAGTCATCGAGCGGTGCCATGATCGTGGGATCCAGCCGGAGGCGCCAGGAAGCCAACCTCCACCTAACCAACAGGTCCGATAAAAGTAAATGGTGATTTTACCTAGGATTCCGCGTGATGGAGAGCGCTTTTCGTTAGCGCGCTCGTTCGCTCTCGTCAGCGTTGGTTGGGCTTTGGTTGGCGCATCCCGTGAGGTTGAAACCGGTAGTTCCCAGGTGAGTGAGTCCAAACGAAACACGCGGGGTGAGCGCGCGCACTCGGTATGCGCGCGGGACGCGCACTGCGCGCGTTCGGATTTTGCGCGAGCGGAGCGACGGGCTCGAGCAGCCGATGGCGGTCGTCTCGAAAGGTCTTCCGTAAGTGAAGCTTTCTAGCGGTTTCGGGGTGGCGGTCTCCGAGTGGCACATGTCAACTGGCCGGCCGCTTCCGCTGGCGCGAGCTCGCAGAGTTGGCCGTTTCCAGCTGCGGTGAACGAGCGAGGCCGAGTGTTGTCGACTCTTGAGGCGGAGCAACGCATGCTTGGCGCGCGCTTTGGCTGACGCTGCCGACGGAACCGGAACCACCCACGCGAAGGTATTGCTCCATCGCGAGCTGGCCCCCGCGGTGTCGCTGGTCCGGCTGGCGTCCGAGGATCCGGAGTTCAGCTGGTTACCGGGGCAACACGCCAAGCTCGCGCCGGTCTCCGTTTCGGGGGAGGGCACGAC
>JALYWZ010001022.1 GCA_030852505.1 Myxococcota bacterium
GTGATGAAGCGCGGCACCCTGACCCGGCGCGTGCTCCCGACCCCCGAGGTCCCGGCGCCGCTCGAAGGCGACGACTGAGGAACGATGGCGACCAAGTACACCGCAGAGGACATCACCGTACTCGAGGGGCTCGAGCCGGTTCGAAAGCGTCCGGGCATGTACATCGGCGGCGTGGGCAGCGCCGGACTGCACCACCTGGTGTGGGAGATCGTGGACAACTCGATCGACGAGGCCATGAACGGCCACGCCAGCGAGGTGTCCGTGACGCTGCACAAGGACGGCGAGAGCGTGACCGTCGGCGACAACGGCCGCGGCATCCCGGTCGACATGCACCCGAAGCACAAGAAGACGGCGATCGAGCTGATCTTCTCGACGCTGCACGCGGGCGGCAAGTTCGACGGCGAAAACTACAAGACCTCGGGCGGCCTGCACGGCGTGGGCGCCTCGGTCGTCAACGCGCTGTCTTCCAAGCTCGTCGTGCGGGTCAAGCGCGACGGCTTCGAATGGAAGATGGAGTTTCGCGGGGGCAAGACCCAGGGCAAGCTCGAGAAGGTCGGCCCGGCGCGCGGCACGGGCACGCACATCTGGTTCCGGCCGGATCCGACGATCTTCCCCAAGATCGAGTTCAGCGGCGATCAGATCCGCGAGCGGCTCGAGATCGCGAGCTACCTGCACCGCGGCCTCAAGGTGCATTTCCACGACGAAGTCCACAACACCAAGCACGACTTCTTCCAGGAAGGCGGGCTCAACGACTACCTGTCGCGGCTGATCAAGGACGGCAACAAGACCACGATCCACGAGCAGCCGTTCTCGCTCTCCAAGGAGGTCGACGGCAGCCGGATCGAGGTCGCGTTCCGCTGGACCGAGGCGACCGACGAGCTCGTCAAGAGCTACGTCAACGGCATCCCCACCGGCTCCGGCGGCACCCACGAGAACGGGCTGCGTGCCGGTGTGGTGAAGGCCGTGCGCAACTACATCGAGACCCACGAGCTTTCGCCGCGCGGCGTGACGCTCACCGCCGAAGACGTGCGCGAGGGCCTGGTCGCGATCATCAGCGTGTTCGTGGGCGAGCCGCAGTTCCAGGGCCAGACCAAGGACCGGCTGAACAACCCCGAGCTCCAGGGCAGCGTCGATTCGGCGGTGCGCCCGGCGCTCGAGCAATGGCTGAACTCGAACCGCACCGCCGCCGAGCAGATCGTCGCGCGGATCGTGCTGGCGGCGCGCGCCCGCGAGGCATCGCGCGCGGCTTCGGCGCAGATCAGCCGCAAGTCGGCCACCAGCGGCCGCCTCACGCTGCCCGGCAAGCTCAGCGACTGCCTGTCGAGCGACCGCTCGCGGAGCGAGCTCTTCATCGTCGAGGGTGACTCCGCAGGCGGCTCGGCCAAGCAAGGCCGCGATCGCAACACCCAGGCCGTCTTGCCGCTGCGCGGCAAGGTGCTGAACACGGAAGGCCTCGGCCTGTCCAAGGTGCTCGAGAACAAGGAGATCGCGGATCTGGTCACGGCGCTCGGCTGCGGCGTGGGTCAGGGCTTCGACCTCGCGCGCTTGCGCTACGAGCGCGTGATCCTGCTGGCTGACGCCGACTCCGACGGCCACCACATCACGACGCTGCTGATCACGCTCGTGTACCGGCACCTGCCGGAGCTGATCAAGAACCGCAGGCTGTTCGTGGCGGTGCCCCCGCTCTACCGCATCGACATCGGCAAAGAGACGTACTGGGCCGGCGACGACGCCGCGCGAGACAAGATCTTGAAAGAAAAGGCTCGCCCGGGCTCCAAGGTCGACATCACGCGCTTCAAGGGCCTCGGTGAAATGATGCCGAAGGTGCTGTGGGAGACCACGCTGAACCCCAAGACGCGCCGCTTGCTGCGGGTCGAGATTCAGGATGCGCTCGAGACCGATCGCGTCGTCAACGAGCTGATGGGTAAGGACGCCTCGGCGCGCTTCCGGTTCATCATGGAGCGCGCCGATCAGGCCGAGCCCCTCGATGTGTGAAGCTCCTCGCCCGCGCGCGGTGCTCGGATCCTCCGGCCCAGCGTTCGATCTAGCTTTAATGCGCCGGTTCGGTGGCGCCGTGCTTGGCAAATGGGTGGCACTGGGCTAACGCGGGGCGGCCTCTTGCGCCGCTCACTCTCTTCGCCTCTCCTGCTCCGCCCTCGGGCGGCGTGGGCCCTGGCTTCGCTCGTCGCCTTCGGGCTGATTGCACGACCCGTGCGCGCCGCCGATCCGCCCGCGGCGCCGCCGGCCGACGCGCCGGCTCCGACCGGCAGCGTGGGC
>JALYWZ010000301.1 GCA_030852505.1 Myxococcota bacterium
ACGAGCCGTCGCCCCGAAGGATTCGTTTGGGCTTCTACGGGACGCCCCCTTCCTACGCAAGCCGCGGGACTTTCCGGCGTTCGGCCCATTGACCGGCGGCGCGTCAGCGCGCCCCACCCCGGCTCCTCCGCATTTTGAGGGCGGCCAGCAGACGCGGTGGCAAGGATCTCGTCGGAGCGGAAAGGCGCTCGGCCATCGTCCCGATCCGCAAGTGCGTGATCGAGACCGCCAGCGCGTCGGCGGCGTCGAGCGGCGGCAGGGTCGAAAGACCCAGGAGCGCCTTCACCATCATCGCCACCTGGCGCTTCTCGGCGCGGCCACTGCCGACGACCGTCTGCTTCACGCGCGCCGGCGGGTATTCGCCGACTTCCAGCTCGGCACGCCCGAGGCACAGCATCGCAACCCCGCGCGCGTGGCCGAGCTTCGCCGCGGCTTGCGGATCCTTGTTGTAAAACAACGCCTCGATCGCGCCCACGGTCGGCGCGTACTTCGTGATCAGCGACTCGAGCCCGTCGGCGATCCCGACCAGGCGCTCGGCGAGCGGCGCGCCCGCCTCGAGCGCGATCACTCCGTGCGCCACGTGCACGAGCCGATTGCCGTCGCGTTCCACGATGCCCCAGCCGAGGTTGAGCGTGCCTGGATCGATCCCGAGTGCGCGCATCACGCTCATCCGCTGCTCGGTACGACCGGGGGCGCCGTGTTGGCTTCGGCCGCGCTCAGCTTGACGGGCTCGATCTTGAGCCCCCGCTCGATCAGCGCGTGCACCAGATAAATCGCCGGCGTCAGCCCGACCGCGATCAAAATCTTCACCAGGTAGGACGACATCACCATGTTCACGATCGTGTCGAAGCCGAGCAGCCCCGACCAGGCCACGAAGTTGATCACGATCGTGTCGATCAGCTGCGACACCGCCGTGGACCCGGTGGCGCGCAACCACAGCAGCCGGTTGTGCGTCAGCCGTTTCAACGCGTGGAACACGAAGATGTCCACGAACTGCGCGACCACGTAGGCGATCATCGACGACAGCAGGATCCGCTGCGAACCGAGGAACACCGTCTGAAAGGCTTGCTCGGTGACGCCGTGCCAGTCGGGCTTGGCCGTCAGTGGCGCGATCGGCACCGCACCCGCGATGAAAATGAAGGTGTAGGCGAGCACTGCCAGGCCGAACCCGAGCAACGTCACGAAGCGCGCCGCGCGCTTTCCGTAAAATTCGTTCAACACGTCGGTCAAAAGGAACGTGAGCGGGAACGGGATCATCCCGACCGTCAGCACGAACGGATGCCCGAACAGCACCGGCTCGATCAGCTTGCTGCCGATGATGTCGCCCACGATCAGGCAAGTACTGAAGATCCCTGCCAGGATCATGAACAGGCGGGTGCGCGGATCGGTCATTGGGAGCGGGTGAGCCGAGGACCATCTTCGAGCCAGACCCCCTCCGGTGCAAGCCGTGTTACCAGTAACCCTCCGCCATGCCCCCCGCCCTGACTGGCAAACAAAAGCGCTTCCTCCGCGCCCTCGCGCACGACAAAAAGCCCGTGGTTCAGCTCGGGAAAGAGGGCCTGACCGAGGCCGTTCGCAAGGCCACGGACCAGAGCCTCGAGACCCACGAGCTGATCAAGGTCAAGGTCGCCTCGTCGGACGAAGACCTGGTAAGCCTCGGGGAGCGCCTGGCAGAGCAGACCCGCTCGTCGCTCGCCGACGTGATCGGCCGCACGCTGCTGCTCTACCGCGCGCGAAGCAAGAAGCCGACGATCGTGCTCCCCAAGGCCACTCCCAAGACCGAGGGCACCCCGTGACCGAAAAATCCACGAAAGAAGCCCGCCCCGACCGCCGCCAGACCCAAGGCAGCCTGGCCTGGCTCGACCTGGAAATGACCGGGCTCGACCCCCAGCACGACGTGATCCTGCAGGCGGCGCTGATCATCACCGACTCGCAGCTCACGCCGCTCGAGGAGTTCGTGTGCGACGTCTGGCAGCCCCCGGCCGCGCTCGAGCGCATGACGCCCTTCGTCCGCAACATGCACGAGAAAAACGGGCTGCTCGCCCGCGTCGCTGCCTCGCGCATCGACATCGGCTTCCTCGAAAAATTGCTGCTCGAGCGTGTCTCCGCCTGGTGCCCGTATCCGGCGATCCTCTGCGGCAACAGCATCGGCCACGACAAGCGCTTCGTCGAACGCTGGATGCCGGGCCTCGCCGGCTACCTCAGCTACCGCACGGTAGACGTCTCGTCCCTGAAGATCCTCAGCAAGCTCTGGTACGGCGACGCCGGTGCCTACGCCAAGCCGAACACGCAAGAGCACGATGCGCTGTTCGACATCCACCAGAGCATCGCCGAGCTTGCTCACTACAAGGCGAGCATCTTCAAGTAGCCGCCTCGTCGAGCGAGCTCCAGAACGCCCGCACGATCCGGTTCTTTTTCACCGACGCCCGCTCGCTACAAACCCCGACTCGCAGATCGCCGATCCGAGGCTCGATATCCAGCAGCGTGAGCTCGGCGCGGAGCGGGCTGCGCTCGGCGACGATGCGCGGCACGACTCCGAGACCACAGCCCAGGCTCACGAGCGACAACAGCGCCTCGTGGCCCGCCACCTCACCGTAGACGCGCGGCTGAAACCGTCGGCGCTGGCACCAGCGGTCGACCGCGCTGCGAACCAGCCCCGGCGCCGGCAACACCAGTGGAACCTCGCTCCACGGAATGGGCCGGCGCCGCGCGAGCTCCGAGGCCTCGGACTCGCTCGCGGGCGCGACGAAGATCAACGGCGTGACGACGATCACCCGCGAGACGAGGCCCGCGGGAACGCGCTCCGGTAAAGCCGCGACGGTGAGATCGACCACGCCTTGATCGAGCATGGCGAGCGCGTTGGCGGCGTAGCCGGTCTCGAGCTCGATGTGGATGTCCGGGTACGCCCGGCGGAAGCTACCGAGCAGCCGCGGCAGAAACGTCTGCACCGCCGTCACCGAAGCGAAGACGCGCAGCGTGCCGCTGAGCCGCTCGGCGTCCCGGGCGAGCTTTTGCTTCAGCGCCTGGAAGCGCGCGAGCGTGTCCGCGGCGTGCTCGCGAAACAGCTCCCCCTCCGCGGTCAGGGTCACGCTGCGGCGATCGCGCACGAACAGCGGGCGCCCGACCTCGAGCTCGAGCCGCTGCACGGTGCGAGACAGCGCCGAGAGGCTGATGTGGCACTCGCGGCTGGTGCGGGTGTAGTGCAGGGTCCGCGACAGGTGCAGGAACAGGCCGAGCGCGTCGTAGTCCATGGGAAAGCTCAGGAGTTTCGGACAGATTCGGGCCAGCGCCAGTGTTGCAGACAGCGCAATACTCTGTGCGCATCTCGCGGATGGCGCAACAGCAGTCGGGGGCTATGCTCCGGCGCACCATGTCGAACCCCCAGCCGTTCAAGTCCAATGTGTTCCAGGTCGATACCCTCAAGCTCGCGGGACAAACCGAGCAGATCGTCAAGGGCGGCCGGCACCTCTTGCCGCTGCTCCCCAAGGCCTTCGCGGGGATCAAGCAGATCGGCGTGATCGGTTGGGGCTCGCAGGGCCCGGCCCAGGCTCAGAACCTGCGTGACTCGCTCGAGGGCACCGGCATCCGGGTCAAGATCGGCCTGCGCAGCGGCTCGAGCTCGGCGAAGGAAGCGGAGAAGGCGGGCTTCACGGCCGCAAACGGCACGCTCGGCGAGATGCTCCCCGTCGTGAAGGAGAGCGACCTGGTGCTGCTCCTGATCTCGGACGCCGCCCAGGCCGAGCTGTTCTCCAAGGTCTTCGAGGCGCTGAAACCGGGCGCGACGCTCGGCCTCTCCCACGGCTTCTTGCTCGGTCACCTGAAGAACGTCGGCGCGAAATTCCCGTCGAACGTGAACGTGGTCGCTGTCTGCCCGAAGGGCATGGGACCGAGCGTCCGCCGTCTGTACGTGCAGGGCAAAGAGGTGAACGGCGCGGGCATCAACGCGAGCTTCGCGGTGCACCAGGACATCGACGGCCGCGCCACGGACATCGCGCTCGGTTGGTCGGTCGCGCTCGGTTCGCCCTACACCTTCCAGACCACGCTCGAGTCCGAGTACAAGTCGGACATCTTCGGCGAGCGCTGCATCCTGCTCGGCGCCGTGCACGGCATCATCGAGAGCCTGTACCGCCGCTACGTGGCGCAGGGCCGCAGCAAGGAGCAGGCCTTCGTCGCCTCGAGCGAGGTGATCACGGGCCCGGTGTCGAAGACGATCTCGAAGCAAGGCATGCTGGCCGTGTACGAGGCGCTCGACGCCGCCGGCAAGGCCACCTTCGAGGCCGCCTACGCCGCTTCTTATCCGGCCGCCCGCGAGATCATCGAGGAGTGTTACGACGAGGTGGCGTCGGGCAACGAGATCAAGAGCGTGGTGCTCGCCGGCGAGCGCCTGAAGCGCCGTCCGATCGGCACCATCGACCAGACCGAGACCTGGCGCGTCGGCGCCGAGGCTCGCAAGAAGCGCGGCTCCGCGCCGCCGCCCGTGGATCCGTTCACGGCCGGCGTCTACATCGGCACGATGATGGCGCAGATCGACGTCTTGATGGAGGCCGGCCACCCGCCGTCCGAGGTCGCGAACGAGTCGGTGATCGAGTGCGTCGATTCACTGAACCCGTACATGCACGCCCGCGGCGTCTCGTACATGATCGACAACTGCTCGACCACGGCGCGGCTCGGCGCGCGCAAGTGGGCGCCTCGCTTCGACTACAACCTGACGCAGCAAGCCTACGTCGCCATCGACGACAAGCAGCCGCTCGACACGAGCCTCGTCGAGAAGTTCAAGAGCCACCCCGCGCACCAGGTGCTCGCCGAGTGCGCGCGCCTGCGCCCGACGGTGGATATTTTCGTCGAGTAAAGCTCTCGCGGATCCTGGGGGCGCCCGTGCTAGCCTCGGCTCGATGAGCGCGGCCGCCCCCACCGCTACCGACGACGAACAGGTGCTGTTCGACGGCCGCCCCGCGCTGATCCCGAGCCTCGGTGTGCTGTTGCTCGTGGTCGTGACCGCAGGGCTCTGGCTCCTGCCCCAGTGGTGGAAGCAGCTCGGTTGTCACTACCGCGTGACCACGCGCCGGATCGTGATCGAGAGCGGCGTACTGTCGAAGCGCATGGAGCAGGTCGACCTGTACCGCATCAACGACTACACGGTGGAGCGGCCGTTCCTGCAGCGCCTGCTCGGGACGGGCAACATCCTGCTCCGCTCGATGGACAAGACCACGCCGGAGCTCACCCTCGAGAACATCCGCGCCGACGTGGTCACCTTGTACGAGCAGCTGCGCAAGGCGACCGAGCTCGACAAGACGCGGCGCAACGCCCGGCTCGTCGACTACGAGTAGCCCAGGAAAACCGCTGATTCTGGCCGGCCCGCCTCGGATCTGCGAGACTCCGAGACCATGTTGCCGGATCTCAGCGAGCTCGGAGCCCTGACCCAGAGGTACGCCGCCGTCACCGCGGCGCTCGAGCTCGAGTCCGGCGAACAACCCCTCGTCTTGCCGAACGGCGAGTGGTTCCCCGACAAGTTCCAGGCTGACCTCGAGTCGGTCGAGCGCTTGCTGTGCCGGATGCAGGGCTATGCCGGGCTCGAAGCCACCGAGATCACGCTGTCGCTCGCGGGCCTCGGCTCGGACGGCGCGAGCTGCTCTTCCGGCAAGGCCAGCAGTTGCGGTAGCTGCGCCGCGCCGACTCCGGGGAGCAACGAGGTCGGTCTCGAGCGCAACGCCTCGGGCTACGTGATCCGGCTCCCGGCGTCGTTCGTCTCGCACCCGATCGGGCTCACCAGCACGCTCGCGCGCCTGCTGGGCGGCATCCGCTTCATCGAGAGCGGCGCCGCGGAAGCGGACGCCGAACAGGCCGAGCTCAGCGCGGTCGCGCTCGGCTTCGGCGTGCTGTTGCTCGAGGGCTCGTACATCTACGCCAAGAGCTGCGGCGGTCCGAGCGTCGGCAAGCTCACTGCGATGGGCTGCGGCGAGCTGTCCTGGGCGTTCTCGTTGTTCCTGGCCACGGAGGGTCACGCACCCGGCCCCGCCAAGAAAGAGCTCTCCACCACCCAGCGCGCTTTTTTCGACGAAGCCTGGGGGCTCGTCAGCTCGAGCTCGAACAAGAAGCTCGTGGAACGCCTGAAAGACGACCCGGAAAAGGCCGCTCGGTCCAAGCTGCAGGTAGCGCCTGCGCGCTCGTGGCTGGCCGGTGTGCTCGGCTTCGGCGGCTCGAAAAAGCCGGCCGATCCCGAGGCGCTCGCGCTCGAAGCGCTCGAGCGCGGTGACGACGTCGACGGCATCGCCGCGCTGCTCGCCAACGCACCGGCCGCGGGCGCCGCCGAGC
>JALYWZ010001023.1 GCA_030852505.1 Myxococcota bacterium
CGACCACGATCTTGCCGTCCTTCTGGATCAGCACCGCGTGCGCCACGTCGGAGTCCGGCGACAGGCTAGTGGTCACGGTGCCGCCGTCGCCGAAGTCCTCATCGAGGCTTCCGTCGGGTAGGTAGCGCGCCAGCGCAAAATCGAGCCCCGTGTCAGAGCTCTCCGAAGAGCCGGCCAGCACGATCTTGCCGTCTTCCTGGACCGCGATCGCGTAGGCGATGTCGCCGCGCTCGCCGATCGGCGTCGAGACCTTGCCGTCCTTGCCGAAGCTCGTGTCGAGGCTGCCGTCGCGCTCGAGCCGGATCAACGCAAAGTCGCCGAGGTTCTCGGCCACGCGTCCCGCGACCAGGATCTTCTCGTCCGCGGTCAGCGCCATGGCGTTCGCGTAGTCGTCACCGGTCCCGACCGGCACGATCACGCGCCCTTGCTGAAAGCTCGTATCGAGCGCGCCGGGGTGGCCGCAAACCGTGACCGTGATCGGCGTGCTCGCCTCCAGGTTCGACGATTCGCCGCGGATCTCGGCCTTCGTGGGCAGCGAGTGCGGCGCGTCGTCGGCGGCGCTGAGCACGATCGTCGTCTCGTCTTCGTCGGCGGCGATCTCCGCGCGCTTCATGCTCGCGCCCTCGGGCAACGAGCCAGCGGACAGCTCGATCGCTCCCTCGAAGCCGTTCTTGCGGACGGCCTTGACCGTCAATTCGACCGTGTCCCCCTGGACGATCGGCACCTTGATGCTCGAAACTTCCAACAAGAAGCTGCCCTCGGCCGGCTCGGGTTCCGGCTCGGGTTCGGGGCTCGGGATCGGCTCGGGCTCCGGCGTATCGCTCGAAGAGCCGTCGCTCGCACAGGCCGCGAGCAGCGCCAGGCAGAAGGTCGAAAGAACATGGAAGACGGGACGCGCGATCATTCTAGAGTTCACTCCTTGGGGTGAGTGGCGCTCCTGCAGCACGATCCGAGCCAGCTGCCACACCAGCGGAATGATTAAGAAATCTGCGCCGTGTCCGGACAGATGTCCGCCGTGCGCGGACACTCGCTCGCAGCCCGTGACAAGGAAATACTCACGGCTGGCTTCACGCGCGCTGCGCCGCGCTCAGCTTGTCGAGGCGCGGCACAAGGCTCTTGAACTCGAGCTCCTCGAAGCGCGACCGCAGCTCGACGAACGAAGGCGTGCGCCACAGCTCCTCGCTCGCCACGAGCGGTACATCGTCGCGCAAGCGCGCGAGGCCCTCGACGCGCACGATCTGCTCTGCGTGAGCCTGGAGCAGCTCGCGGATCCGGGCGGGTCGGACCTGGTCGAGCCCCGCCAGCAGCGCCTGGGCGTCCGGGTATTGAGTCAGAAGAGCCCTGGCCGTGGCCGGCCCGATCCCGGGCACGCCTGGCAGGTTGTCCGAAGTGTCTCCGATCAGTGCCGTCCAGGTCGGAAGCCGCTCTGCGCCGATCCCGAAGCGCTCGCGCACCTCCGGCTCACCGTAAGTGACCGCTTTCTGCCCGCGCTTACCGATGAAGTGCACGCGCACCGGCTCGCGCGCGAGTTGCAGCAAATCCCGATCCCCGCTGACCACGAGCGCAGCCTCGGAGCGCGTCCGAGCGTACCGCGAAAGCGTGGCCAGGATGTCGTCCGCCTCGAAACCGGGCGCGCGGTGCACCGGCACCGAGAGCGCGTCGAGCAGCGCGGGCAGGCGTCCGAGCTGCATCGACAGCGAGTCCGGAGTGCGCACTCGCCCCGCCTTGTATTCTTCGTACAGCTCGTCGCGAAACGTCGCCTCGGGCGAGTCGACCGCGAAGGCCAGCCCGGCCCCCGGGTTCTCACGGAGGAGCTTCAGCACCATCACGGAGAACCCGTAGAGAGCGGCCGTCGGAAAGCCGCTCCGCGTGTTCATCGGCGGCAGCGCGTAGTGGGCCCGGAACAGGACCGAGTACGTGTCGAACAAAACGATCACGCCGCTTCTCGCCCAGGCGCTCCTCTCGGTGCTTCCTATTCCGCGCGCACCGCGAGCACCGAGCACGACGCGCTGCGGATCACCTGCTCGGCGACGCTACCGAGCGCCAGCCGCGCGAGCCCGGTGCGGCCGTGGGTGCCGACCACGATCAACGAGGCATGCAGTCGATTCGCGGAGTCGACGATCGCGGGCGCCACGGGGCCTTCCAGGACCTGGACGTTGCCGACTGCGCCCGCGCGGCCCAGCGCGCCTTCGAGCGTCGAGCGCAAGGCGGCGCGCACCTCGGCCTGGATCTCCGGGTGCGGCAACACCGGCATGCCGCCGATCAACCCGGCGG
>JALYWZ010001024.1 GCA_030852505.1 Myxococcota bacterium
TGTCGGGGCCGCGCTCGGAATCAACGCCCGCTGCGGGCCGCAACGCGACCAAGCAGCCTTGCTATGCTCCGCGCGTGAACACGCTTGCCGTCGGCTTTTTCACCGTCGGGCTCGGCATCTTGCTCGGCGCGTTCGGTGCGCACGGGCTGCGTGACCTCGGGGCCGAGCTGCTCGGCTTTTGGGCGACGGCGACCCTCTACCACTTCATCGGTGGCTTCGGGCTCGTGGCGCTCGGCTTGTTGCAGCTGGTGCGGCCGGTCGCGACCTGGCCGGGGATCGCGCTGCTCATCGGCATCGTGTCGTTCAGCGGGTCGCTTTACGCGATGACGCTCGGCGCGCCGCGGATCCTCGGCGCCGTGACACCGGTCGGCGGCACGGCGCTGATCGTCGGCTTTTTCGGGTTGGGCGCGCAGGCTCTCAAGCTCGGCCGCGCTGCGCGCCGCCCCTCCCCGCCGAAGTGAATTCGTCGGGGCCCTCCCCACGCGCTCACTCTTTTCGTCCGAGTTTTCTGCCCATCTCGGCAGATTCCTAAGCGTTTGTCGCTCTAGATCGCAGGACTACAGGGTGAGCAAGCCGCGGCGGGCGGCGCGGACGACCGCGTCGGTGCGAGTGTCTGCCTCGAGCTTCTCGAGCAGTGAGTTCACGTGGAACTTGGCGGTGTGCTCGCTGATGTCGAGGCGCAGGCCGATCAGCTTGTTCGACAAACCCTCCGCTACCAGCTCGAGCACCTGGTGCTCGCGGCGGGTGAGCTCCACCGGCTCGAGCGGCGGCGAGGCCGCCGTGACCGAGGCGATCGAGACAGGCGCCGGCGTCGACGCGGGGCTCACGAGCTCGGCGATCAGTGACTCGTCGATGGTGCAAAGGCCGGAAGCGACCGCGACCGAAGCGGCCGAGAGCTGATCGGCTGGCGCATCACGGCGCAGCACGCCGCGCGCGCCGGCGTGGAACAACTTCATGGGGTGAGTACCGGCGCCGACGAGGGCCAGCACGGGGACGCCGCGGGGAGCATGATCGATGACGGCGTCGGCTTCGGCACCGTCCGGAACGTCGCACACCACGAGATCGACGCCCCGGGCTGGGAGAACCTGCGCTTCCGCCGGGGTGGCTTCGGCGACGACACGCAGGTTGGGGGAGCCGCCGAGGATTGCGGCCAGCCCGCTGCGAACCAGCGGTGACTGAGCCACGATGGCCGCGGCGAAGGTTAGTGCCAACATGGTTCGAGAACGTAAGGCGCCCCCGGAACTTGTAAAGGCGGCCAGGTGTGAAAGTCCGTGTCCTACCCAATCGGGGAGTTCGGCGTAGGCTGGGTGCCCTCCGTGGGTACTGACTCAGTCACTCAGTCGGATACAGCGATACGGTGAGCAGGTAGATGTAAATGCGCTTCAAGTTCGTGCACGCCGCTGATTTGCACATCGACAGCCCGCTCCGTGGCCTCGAGCGCTACCCCGGTGCGCCGGCCGAACGGATCCGGGGGGCCACGCGGCGCGCGTTTCAGGAGCTCGTGGCGCTGTGCCTGGACGAGGAGGTGCGGCTGTTGCTGCTCGCCGGGGATCTGTTCGATGGGGACTGGCAAGATTACTCCACCGGGTTGTTTTTCGTATCCGAGCTCGCGCGGCTCCGCGAAGCGGGCGTCGAGGTGGTGTGGATCCGCGGCAACCACGACGCGGCGAGCCGCATCCGCAAGCGCTTGACGCTGCCGGCGAACGTGCGGGAGCTCGGCGTGCGGCGGCCGGAGTCGGTCCCGTTCGAGGAGCTCGGGCTGTGCGTGCACGGGCAGGGCTACGCCTCCGGAGACGTGCGCGAGGATCTCGTGGCGCGCTACCCGCGGCCGGTCGCAGGCGCGCTCAACATCGGCTTGCTACACACGGCGCTGACGGGGCGAGCCGGGCACGAGCCCTACGCGCCGTGCCGCGTGGAGACGCTCGTCGATCGCGGCTACGACTACTGGGCCCTCGGTCACGTGCACCAGCGAGAAGTGGTGGCTCGGTCGCCCTGGATCGTCTTTCCCGGCAATCTGCAGGGGCGCCACGCGCGCGAGACGGGGCCGAAGGGCGCGACACTCGTGACGGTCGACGACGGACGGATCGCGGACGTCGAGGCTCGCTCGCTCGACGTGGTGCGCTGGGAAGTGTTGGAGGTGGACGTTTCGCGCGCTACGACCAGCTCCGACGTGCTCGACACGCTGCGTTCGCGCGTGGAAGACGCGGTGCGCGGCGCCGAGGGGCGGCTGCTCTCGGCGCGCGTGCGGCTGTCGGGCGCAACGGACG
>JALYWZ010001025.1 GCA_030852505.1 Myxococcota bacterium
TACGCGTAGCCGTCGAACGCGACGTGGTGCACGCGCAGGTACCACTCGAGATGCTCCGGGCCGAGGCGAAGCAGGGCCGTGCGGAACAGCGGACCGCTCTCGAGGTCGACCCGAGCGCGGAGGTCTTGTTCCAGGAACTCGCGCGCGGCGCGCTCGGGCTCCCGCTCGCGCGAAAAGTCGAGCACAGGCAACGGGCAGCACCGCTCCGAGACCGGCGCGCGCCGGACGTCGTCCCCGGCCCAGTGAAATCGCTGGTGCAGCGCCTCGGTCTCCAGCACTGCCCGCTCGACGGCGCGGATGAACCTCGCCGGCTCGAGCGGCCCCCGAAGCTCGACGAGCTCGGCGGTCCAGTACGCCGTGTTGTCCGGATCGAGCGCCTGTCCGAGCCAGATGCCCTTAGCCGCTGCTGCCAGCACATCGTTCATGCTGCTTCTCCCAGGCTCTGTGGTTCACGGGCCCGAGCAGCCCGCTCCGCAGCTCGGGTGCGTCGAACGAGCGCGCACAGCACCACCAGCGCGAGCGCCGTGACCGCCGCAGCCACCCAGCTCAACCGCTCGAGACCCTTCAGCGCTCCGAGGGAGGTCGTGGTCAAGAGCGCGCCGCCGACCCAAGCCGCGACCCCGGAGGCCCCCTCACTGATCGCGGAGTTGATCGCCAGGTAGCGCGCGCGCGCCGCAGCCGGCACCTCCGAGGTCACGAGCACGAGCGTCGGGATCATGCGCGACGAGGTCAGCGTCATGAAACCGACGAACGCGGCAATCGTCAGCGTCAGAGCACCCGCCGGCAGTCGCGGAAAAGCCAGGTGCGGTACGGCGCTGGCAACCAACAGGCCAGCGAGGATCCGCACGGGACCGAAGCGGTCGACGAGCTTGCCCACGTACCGCGACCAGAAGAACGTCGCTGCGCCGCCCGCAAAATAGACGAGCGCCAAGGAGCGCGGCTCGAGCCCGAGGTTTTCGACCATGAAGGCCCCGAGAAAGGGGATCAGCAAGAACCCGGCGGCCACCACCAGGAATGTGAGCGACCAGCCGAGCACCCACTCCCCGCGCCAGCGCTGGCCCAGGGAACGTCGCGCGTCGTGCTCGGAAGCGCACGGACTGGTCGCTGCGAGCCGGGCGAAGAGCAAGACCCAGAGGAGCGCGGCGAGCAGCGCGACCGCGAGGAACGGTGCGCGGAAACCCCAAAGGCTCGCGAGCCACAACCCGAGCGGAACGCCGGCCACCGCCGATACGGAGTACGCCGTCATGATCGTGCCCACCGCGCTGCCGCGGCGGTCCGTGGGCGTCGCATTCACCAGCAGCGCCATCGATACCGAAGACGCCAGGCCTGCGCACGCGCCGGCGAGCAGCCGAGCCGCGAGCAGCGAGCCGAAGCCGGTCGCGGCCGCACAGGCGCCGCTCGCGACGATGAACCCAGCGTACAGGTAAAGGAGAAAGCTTCGGAGCTCGAGGCGGTCGAGCCACTGCGAAGCGAGCAGCCCCACGAGTGCAGAGGCCAGGGTATACGCCGAAACCGCCGCACCGAAGCGGGCCGGCGACAGCTCGAGCTCTCGCATCAGCTCCGGCCCGAGCGGCATCAGCACCATGAAATCGAGGAGCAGCGTCAGCTCCACGCCCGCAAACAGCCAAGGCGATTGGCCGGGCCGACGCTCGCGGCTCATAGAGTTGCCCCTCCGTCGACACGGAGCTCCTGCATCGTGATCTGGCGCGCCCGATCCGACAGCAGGAACAGCACGACCTCTGCGACATCGCGCGCGCTCCCGATCCGCCCGAGCGGGATGCCGAGCCGGAAGGCCCGCGGATCGCCGTCAATCAGCGCGCGTTCCGGCGTGCTCTGCAAGAGGCTTTCCAGCATCGGCGTGTGCGTCGAGCCCGGCGACACGACGTTGCAGCGTACGCCGGCGCCGGCGAGCTCGAGGCCGAGGCAGCGGGTGAGCATCGCCGAGGCCGCCTTGCTCGCGCAGTAGAGACCCAGACCGGCGCGCGGCGTCGATGCCGCGTTGGACGCAACGGTGACGATCGCCCCGCGCCGCCTTTCGGCCATCCGCGGCCCGAGGGCGCGGGCGAGCAACCAGAAGCCCTCGAAGTTCACCTCGAACAAGCGGCGCAGGCGTTGCCGCTCCAGTGACGCGTCACAGACCGCGCCCGTGAGCAGCACCCCTGCGGCGTGCACCAGCCCCTGAATGGCGCCGTGTCTCGCCTCGATGCGCTCGACCGCGGCGCCGACCGACGCCTCGTCCGCCACGTCGAGCGAGTACGGCATGAAGA
>JALYWZ010001026.1 GCA_030852505.1 Myxococcota bacterium
AGGCAAGTGCCGCTTCGTCGGGATCTCGGCGCACCACCCCGAGGCGCTCGACGCGGCGCTCGACGCCCGCGCTTGCGACGTCTTGATGTTCCCGATCGGGCCGTTCGTCGATGCGCGCTACGTCGAGCAAATCCTGCCCAAGGCGCGCGAGCTCGGCGTCGGCAGCGTCTGCTTCAAGACCTTCGGCGCCGGCAAGCTGCTCGGCGACACGGAGGGTTACGGCCGGGAGCTCTCGGCACGCCCGCGTGGCAAGCTGAGCTCGGGCGGTGCGAACGACGCCTCCCCCACCCTGCCGCGGCTCAGCGTCGAGGACTGCGTGTGCTACACGCTCACGCTGGATCCCGACGTCGCGCTGCTCGGAATGAGCTTTCCGAACGAGCAAGACGCTGCGCTCGCGGCAGTCGAGCGCTTCGTGGAGCTATCGCCCGCCGAGCTTGCCTCGGTTCGTGAGCGCGCGGCCGAGGCCATGCACGGCAAGGGCAAGTCCTGGTGGGATCCCGAGCCCGCTTGAGCCGCGCGGCTACTTGCGTCGCGGCTTGCCGCGTTTCGCTTGGCTCTCCGACTTCAGAAAGTCGATGAGCGCGCGCAGCTTCGGCGCCACGTGCGCGCGGCTCGGGTAGTAGAGGTAGTAGCCGGGGAACGGCTCGCAGTAGCGCTCGAGCACGCGCACCAGAGCTCCGCTCGCGAGCTCCTCGCGAACCAGGCTCTCGAGCGCGTACGCGATCCCGACGCCGTCGCGCGCGGCGCGCAGCATGAGCTCGGCGTCGTTGCAGATCAGGCGGCCATTCACGCCGATCCGAAAATCCTTGCCGGCCTCGGTGAACTCCCACTCGTAGAGGCGGCGGCTCGTCACCATCCGGTAGTTGATGCACTCGTGCCCGAGCAGGTCCCGCGGGTGTTTCGGTGTGCCGCGCGCAGCAAAGTAACTCGCCGAGCCGACCACGGCGGCGCGTTGGTTTTCGCCGAGCCGAACCGCGACCATGTCGCGTTCGAGCGTCTCACCGAGGCGGATGCCGGCGTCGAAGGCCTGCTCGATGATCGGCGTAAGCCCCTCGTCGAACGCCACGTCGAGCCGCAGCTCCGGATACGCCGCGAGAAAGCGCGCCAGAACCGGCTCGATCAGCGCTCGGCTCGCGACGCGTGACACCGACAGCCGTAGCGTACCGGCCGGGCGCGCGCGGGCGTCGTCGAGTGAAGAGAGCGCGCTTCGCACCTCGTCGACTGCCGGTCGCACGCGGGAGAGGAAGCGCTCCCCCGCTTCGGTGAGCCCGACCTTGCGCGTGCTGCGCTGGAGCAAGCGGACGCCGACACGCGCCTCGAGCGCGCTGACCGTTTGCGAGACCGCCGACGCGGTCACCCGCAGCTCGGCCGCGGCGGCCGTGAAGCTCCGCTTTTCCGCAACCGTGAGCAGCACCGACAGCCCCGCGAGCTCGTCCTGGATCATTAAGCTGTTCTTAATAACATATTCAGACTCCGGCGATTTTTCGCAGGAGTCTCCGCCTCTAGATTCCGGCTCGTGGAGCTAGCCATGAACGCAAAAACTCTCGATTCCAAGGTCTGGTTCGTCACGGGTGCGTCGTCGGGGTTCGGCTGGGCGCTCGCCGAGCACGCCCTCTCACGGGGCCACCGCGTCGTCGCGACCGCACGCTCCCTCGCCGCGCTTTCCGAGCTCGCCGAGCGCGACCCCGCGCGCGTCGCCCTGGCCGAGCTCGACGTCACCCAGCCCGCACAAGTGCGGCGCGCGCTGTCCGTTGCGTTCGAACGCTTCGGCCGCATCGACGTGCTCGTCAACAACGCCGGCTACGGCCTGGTCGGCGCAGTCGAAGAGACCAGCGATGCGGAGCTCCGCGCCGCCATGGACGCGATGTTCTTCGGCGCTGTGTCCGTCACGCGCGAGGCGCTGCCCACGCTGCGCCGCCAGAAGAGCGGCACCATCGTCCAGATCACCAGCATGGGAGGCCTGATGAGCGTGCCCGGATTCGGTGCCTACTGCGCGGCCAAGCACGCGCTCGAAGGCCTCTCCGAGGCGCTCGCCGCCGAGCTCGCTCCGCTCGGCATCCGCGTGTTGATCGTCGAGCCCGGCGCCTTCCGCACCCGGCTCTTCGGCGCCGCCTTCCGCCGCATGCCGGTCATCGAAGACTACGCGGCCAGCGTCGGCGCCACCCGTGCCTACTCCGAAACCGCGCCCGGCACCGAGCCCGGTGACCCAGCCAAGGCCGCCCGCGCAATCGCCGACGCCGTGGACGCGGGCGCGCCGACCCTACGCC
>JALYWZ010001027.1 GCA_030852505.1 Myxococcota bacterium
GGCGTGGCGCTCGCCGAGCTCGTCGGCGCCGGGCTCGCGCGCCTGCGCAGCGAGGCGCAACACGCTCGCCTGCTGGTGCTGGGCGGGTTCGTCGGCGCGCTCGCCTCCAAGCTGCCAGAGTCGCTGGACGACCTCGCGACGAGCGCGCGAGCGATCTTCGACCAGCAGGTCTCGCTCGGGCTCTGGGCCCGGACGGCCCTGCCCGCCGGCTCGCGCATCGGCGTCAACGACACCGGCGCGATCGCCTATTTCTCCGGCAAGCAGACGTTCGACGTGGTCGGTCTGACGACGGCCGGCGAGAGCAAATATTGGGTGGCTGGCGCGGGCTCGCGCTTCGAGCACTACGAGCGGCTCGGCAAGGCGCGGCTGCCGACGCACTTCATCGTCTACCGCGAGTGGTTCGCGCTCGACGACCTGCTCGGCCTCGGGCTCGAAGAGCGTTACGTCAACGCCAGCATCCTCGGCGGGCAATTGATGGGCGCCTTCGCCGCGTCCTACGCAGCTCTCGGCTCCGCCGACGGGATGCTCGGCGAAGAGCAGCGAATCCCCAACGCAAAACGACGCGAGCTCGGGATGCCGGAGCTCGGAGAGCTACCGCTGGGCCGCGTGGTCGATCGCCTCGACGTGGCCGACCTCGAGAGCGAGGCGACGCACGGCTTCGTGCTCGGTGACGCACGCAAGGAGGACGACATCGTCGAACGCGTGGGGTTCGAAGCGCTCGACGGTGGACGGCAGAACCGCGCTCTCGACCGCTTCTACCTCGACGTTCGGCCTCGGGGCTTCCTCGTCCTGCGCGTTTCTTCCGGTGTCGCGACGCCGCTCGAAGTGCGTGTCGGATCGCTACGCTTCGAAGCGACCACGCCGAGCTCACTCGGTGAAGAGGTGTACCTGGAGCTCCCACCCGACGCGCCCTCGGGCCAAGTCGAGATTACGGTCACCGCGGCGAGCGCGCGCTTCACGAGTCTGCACTACCTGTCGCTCGCCCCTCTGCTATAGGGAGTGCATGCGCACACGCCCGTTCGGCGAGGACTCCTTCGAGCTCACGGAGCTCTGCTTCGGCACGTGGGGCATCTCGGGCGAGGCCTACGGTCCGACCACCGATCAGGAGCGGGACGCGCTGCTCGAGCGCGCGCTCTTGCTCGGCATCCGCGCCTTCGAGACCGCCGACACGTACGCCAACGGCGCGCTGGAGAACCGCCTCGGCGAGCTATTGCCCAAAGATGCGCGCGTGATCACCAAGGTCGGGACGCGCCGGGACATGACCCCGGCCCGCAAAGACTTTTCCCCGGATTACGTGCGCGAGGCCGTGCTGAGGTCGCAGGAGCGGCTCGCGCGTGAGCGCATCGATTGCGTGCTGCTGCACAACCCCTCTCCCAAGGCGCTGCGCGCGGGTAAGGCGCTCGAGGTGCTGGAGGGACTGAAAGAGCAGGGCGTGCTCGCCAGCTACGGTGCGAGCCTCGGCAGCATCGATGCCGTCCGCGCCGCGGTCGAGATGAAGGTCCCCGCGGTGTCGGTGACGTACAACGTGTATCACAAGAACGAGCTCGAGCTTTTGGCGCGCGACCTCGACCGCAAGATCGGCGTGCTCGTCCACTCCGTGCTCGCGCACGGGCTCCTGAGCGGCACCTGGCCTGCGAACAAGGAGTTCGCTCCGGGCGATCACAGAAGCGATCGCTGGAGCCGCGACGCGCTCAAGCGCCGCCTGAGGCAGCTCGTGGTGATGCGACCCGTGCTGGGTGATGCGACGCCGACGCTGCGCTCCGTCGCCCTGCGTTTTGCTCTGTCGCACCCGCTGGTTTCGTCGGTCGTGATCGGCGCGCGTAACTCGTATCAGCTCGATCAGCTGGTGCGCGAAGCCGGCAAGGGGCCGACCTACCTCGAGCCGGCCGCGGTCGAGGGCATCCGCGAGCGCTCCTGGGCCGCCGGGATCTTCTCATGATCGAAGCCGAGCTCGAGATATTGCTGCAGATCGCCGCGGCCGCCTCGGTCGAGGTGCTGCGGATCTACCAGACGCCGTTTCAGGTCGATTACAAGGGGCCCGCCGATCCGGTGACCGAGGCCGATCGCGTGGCGAACGCGCTGATCTGCGAGCGCTTGGCGGAGGCGTTCCCCGACGCGGCCATCGTCGCCGAAGAGAGCGCACCGGAGAGCTTCGCCAATTTCCGCGAGCACGAGCGGATCTTCTTCGTCGATCCCGTCGATGGCACGAACGAGTTCGTGAACCGCAACGGCGAGTTCGTGGTGATGATCGGCGCGGTGGAGGGCG